>NZ_BMKZ01000003.1 GCF_014644735.1 Caldalkalibacillus thermarum
TTGTTGGCTTTCTAGTCAACTGAACCGTGGGACACACGGGGATCGCTTGGTCAATAAACGGCTGGTAGGCTGTTGTTCCCAAGAATCCCCCACCTCTAAGCGAAGCGTAGGTGGTGGGAGTGTTCAATATAGGGACTTTGGTACCCTTAAAAAGGGTTCGTTTCAGAAAATTGCTTATAACAGAAAATTAATGTTTGACAAAACTAAGCCAACTTTACTACAATTAAAGTAGCTTTCAGATATCACATATCAGACAACTGTTCATCACAAATAGAACTTGGAAAGGAAGGGATTTTCAATATGGCGACACAAGCGTACCACAATATTGAAGGTGTGCAAATCAATGCACCGGTGACACCTGCCTATGCTGAAATTTTAACTCCGGAAGCACTCAAATTCATGGCCAAGCTGGTGAGAGCCTTTGCGGACAGACGCGATGAACTGTTAAAAAGGAGGGTAGAGAGACAAAAGGAATTTAATGCCGGACGTTTACCAGACTTTTTGAAAGAAACGGAGCATATTCGCAATGGTGATTGGACCATTGCTCCTTTGCCCGAAGACCTGCAAGACCGGCGAGTAGAGATTACAGGGCCGGCCGGGGTGCGAAAAATGGTCGTCAACGCCCTCAATTCAGGGGCTAAAACCTTCATGGCTGACTTTGAAGATGCCAATTCCCCCACCTGGGATAATACCATTCAGGGCCAAATCAACCTGCGTGACGCCATTCGCCGCCAAATTGACTTTACCACACCGGAGGGAAAAGAATACAAGTTAAAGGATAAGGTGGCCACTCTGATCGTACGGCCCCGTGGCTGGCATCTGGATGAAAAACATGTCCTGGTAGACGGAAAGCCTGTTCCGGGTGGCATTTTTGATTTTGCGTTGTATTTCTTCCACAATGCCAAGACGTTGATTGAACAAGGGTCTGGCCCGTACTTCTATTTGCCCAAAATGGAAAGCCATCTGGAGGCCAGATTGTGGAATGACATCTTTGTCATGGCTCAGGAGGAACTTGGCATCCCCCGTGGAACCATCAAGGCCACAGTCCTGATTGAGACCATCCTGGCCGCTTTTGAAATGGATGAGATTTTGTATGAATTACGGGAACATTCTGCAGGGCTGAATTGCGGCCGCTGGGACTATATCTTCAGTTACATCAAAGTGTTGCGCAATCATCCTGATGTGATTTTGCCGGACCGCAACTCTGTCACCATGACCGTTCCTTTTATGCGGGCTTACACCTTGCTGACCATCAAAACATGCCATAAGCGCAAGGCGCCTGCCATTGGCGGCATGGCCGCCCAAATTCCGGTCAAGGATGATCCGCAAGCGAACGAGGAAGCTTTTGCCAAAGTTCGGGCGGATAAAGAGAGAGAGGCAAAGGACGGTCATGATGGAACGTGGGTCGCTCATCCGGCACTGGTGCCTGTGGCTATGGAAGTATTTGACAAATATTTGCCTACTCCCAACCAGATTCACAGACAGCGTGACGATGTGCAGGTCACAGCCAGTGATCTCTTAGCCGTGCCGGAAGGAAAGATTACCGAAGCGGGCCTGCGCAACAATATCAGTGTTGGCATTCAATATTTGGAAGCCTGGCTCAACGGTTCAGGTGCTGTTCCTATCTTTAATCTGATGGAAGATGCAGCTACGGCAGAGATTGCCCGTACCCAGGTTTGGCAGTGGATCCATCATCCCAAGGGAGTGCTGGATGACGGACGTAAAGTAACCGTGGAACTGGTTAATCAACTGGTAGATGAAGAACTGCAAAAAATTAAAGAGATGGTGGGCGAAGAACGGTTTAAAACAGGCAAATATGACCTGGCCGTGGAATTGTTCACCAAGATGGCTACTGCTGAAGAACTGGTCGACTTCTTAACCTTGCCGTGCTATGAGTATCTTGACTAGCTTGCATTCATCTAGAGAGGGAACACTTTTCCCAATCCAAGGGTATGAGTGTTCCCTCTTTCAAACCATGAACTGTTATATATCAGTTTTCAACCGTGACTAACCATTGCTCTAGAGGGGAGGGGTGTTAATGGACTTGGAAAAGATATCGCCTAAAAAAATTTCGGAGCGGGTGGCTGAACAGCTGGAGCAATGGATTGTCTCCCAACACTTAAAACCGGGTGATAAACTCCCCTCGGTCCGCCAATTATGCGCTATGTTTGATGTGGGACGCTCCGCGGTAAGGGATGCGATTACCACATTAAAAGGTAAAGGCATATTGGAAGTGAGACAAGGAGAAGGAGCTTTCATACGCTCCTTTGATACAGGACAGCTGTTTGAGCAATTATTTATTTTGGAAAAACAGGATCTGATAGATGTATTTAATGTGCGTAAAATATTGGAAGCTGGCAGTGCTGAACTGGCCGCCATAAGCCGTACTGAGTCCCATCTTCAACAGATGGAAACAGCTCTGGAGGAGATGGAATATTCCGATTCCTTAGAAGATTGGGAAGCGGATTATGCCTTTCATATGGCTATTGCTGAAGCAACATGCAACAAAGTGATTATTCGTCTCATGGAGACGCTGTCAGTCCTGTTGAAAAAAGCCATTATCAATTGCCACCGCATGGCGCTCCATTCCGAAACAGTGTCCACATCTATCAGAAAACAACATGCGGCCATCTATACCGCCATCAAAGCTCAGCATGAGGAACAGGCCAGGACAGCCATGCTAGACCATTTATGTTATGTGGAAGCCATATTGAACCAAGCGCAGGACCGGTATTCCAGGTAATTACAAATCACGGGGGTGAGCGATATGCTGGCCGAGCTTAGACAACAAACAGGAGTCAAACATATTGAAGCAAATGAGCCAAGGTCTGATCCCTTTGGCAATTGGGCCCCATATACGGCATATCCCCAAAACGAGGGCGAAGTGTCTCGTATTTTAAGTTATGCCAGCCAAAAAGGGCTCAAAATTATTCCCGTTGGCGGAGGAACAAAGCGGGGGTTTGGCGGAACGGAGCCCAAGGCAGATGTATTACTTAGTTTATCCCATTTGAAAGGAATAGTGGAGCATTCTCCAGGTGATATGATTGCGACAATCAAACCTGGAACCACCATTGCTGAACTAAAAGCGAAGCTGGCTGAGCACGGGCAGATGCTGCCCCTTGACCCCTACTGGCCTGATGAGGCAACTATCGGGGGGGTTATTGCAGCCAATGACAGCGGACCCAAGCGTCTTAAATACGGTTCAGCCCGGGATCATGTGATTGGTTTGCGCATTGTCTATCCGGACGGCCGTATCATTAGAAGTGGAGGCAAGGTGGTCAAAAATGTAGCCGGCTACGACATGAACAAGCTCTTTATCGGTTCTATGGGTACTTTGGGTGTGCTGACGGAAATCACTGTTAAATTGCGCCCTCTGCCCCAAGATGAAAGGTTGGTGCTGCTTTCCTTTGCAGAGGACAAGTTGGCCAACGTTCGTCAATTTGCGCTTCGGCTTTTAGATTCTGTTTTGGAGCCAGTCACCTTAGAGTTGCTTAATCCTGCTATAAACAAGCGTTTAACGGACCACGAAGGATACGGATTAGCCATCACCTTTGAAGACAGGGAAAAGGCGGTGAATTACCAGGAACAATGGATCAAAACCAACATTCCCCAGGGAACTTGTGTAGAGGTCTTGTCCAGGGACAAGACCAGAGAATGGTGGAACCGTTTCGCCATGCTGCCACCTAATCCCAATCATCAATGCGGACAACATGAAATCGCACTTAAGATTGGCAGTCAGAACATGGATGTGCTCCCCATTATTGAGGAGTGTCAGCGTTTGGCGCTTCAACACGGGATTGTCCTGGAAGCCCACGGAGGGCTGGGTCATGGATTGTCCGCAGTGTACATCAGACATGATGCGAGACAGGTTGAAACGCTGGTTCGCGGGCTCCGCTCTTTCGTAGAGCAGAGAAACGGCTATGTTGTGATTCGGCATGCTCCGCTCTCCTTTAGGCAAAAGGTGAGTGTCTGGGGTGAAAAGCCAGCGTATTTTCCGTTACTGGAGGGCATCCGTAAAACGATTGATTCCCAACTCATCCTAAACCATAAACGTTTTGTAGGAGGGTTATAAATGAGTATTTCCGAACAGCGTCTAGAGGGAATACACAGTCAAGCACCTCCGTGCCATTCGGCAAGCAATTATTTGTGGGAGGATCCCCCTGATGAAGATAAATTCTCAGTCTGTGTGCACTGCGGCATGTGTTTGGAGGCCTGTCCCACCTATTTGCAAACCGGTCAGGAACACCAGTCACCGCGGGGAAGGGTTCACTTAATTAAGGCGGTAGCCCAGGGAAAACTGGAAGTGAATGAAGCGTTTGAGGATCCGGTCTTTACTTGCCTCGATTGCCGGGCCTGTGAAACGGCTTGTCCGGCCGGGGTTCAAGTTGGGGCTTTAATTGAGCAGGCAAGAGGCCAAGTCCGCCAAGCTATGCCTTTGAAAGGTTGGAAAGGTTGGCTAAACCGCTTGTTCCTCAGGGGCATCTTTCCTTATTCGTCCAGGCTCTATTTGTTAGGCCAGCTCTTGAAATTCTACCAGAAGAGCGGCTTGCAGCATGTGGTGCGTAAGCTGGGCTTGCTTAAAATATTACCTGCACATCTTGAGGAGATGGAAAAAGTTCTCCCTCCTGCTGGAAAGCCTGTTCTGAAAACTTATCCTACCGTCGTTCCGGCCCAAGGACCCACCAAACAGCGCGTCGGACTTTTGACAGGTTGTGTCATGGATGTCGTGTTCAGTGATATCAATGAGGCGACTATTCGTGTGCTCACCCGCAATGGTTATGAAGTTGTGTTGCCCAAAGAACAAAAATGCTGTGGGGCGCTGCAGATTCATGCCGGAGACCGGGAGACGGGAAAAAAATTGGCCCGTCAGAATATTGATGCATTTTTGTCGGCTGGTGTCGATAAAATTGTCGTCAATGCTGCTGGATGCGGGTGCGCGTTAAAAGAGTATGCTGAATTGTTGCGTAACGATAAAGAGTATAAAACAAAGGCCCAAGTTTTTGTTGAAAAGGTGGAAGATATCTCCAAGTTTTTACATGATAACGGATATGAAAAACCTACAGGGGAATTCAATCTGCGCGTGACCTACCATGATGCTTGCCATCTGGCCCATGGTCAAGGGATTCGCTTTGAACCGCGCAAATTACTACAAAGCATTCCAGGCGTTGAAGTGGTGGAAATGACCAACGCTGATACATGCTGCGGCAGTGCCGGTATTTATAACTTGACTCATCCGGATATGGCTGGAAAAATCTTAACAGAAAAAATGAAGCACGTTCCTCAGGATGTAGAACTGATTACAATGGGCAATCCCGGCTGTATGTTGCAGATGGCCATGGGTGTGTTGCGTGAGGGCCGCAACCAGCGTGTGGTCCATACGGTGGAAGTATTAGACTGGGCTTATCAACAGAGCAGCGCGCGGCAGGATTCTGGTTAACAATACGCTGCCAAGGAGGCGTAGAAGACATGTTGTTTAAAAAGAAACAACGGATTTCTGCCAAGGATCCCATTATTCCTGCCCTGCAGGCTATTGTGGGTGAAGAGGATGTTTTATACCGCTATGAAGACCTGGTTGCTTATGAATGCGACGGTTACACCATTCACAAGGGAATCCCCCGGGCTGTTGTTTTTCCAGAGTCAACGGAAGAAGTTTCGGCTGTGGTTAAGTACCTCCATCAACAACAGATTCCCTTCATCCCCAGGGGAGCAGGAACGGGACTTAGCGGCGGGGCTATTCCTCAAAACAATGAAGTGATCATTAGCCTGGTGCGCATGAAAAAGTTGTTAGAAGTGGATTTTTACAACCGCTATGCCGTGGTTGAACCCGGATTTGTGAATTTAAAATTAACCAATGCGATAGCGGATAAAGGTTATTACTATGCGCCAGACCCCTCCAGTCAATATGTGTGCACCATTGGAGGCAATGTGGCTGAAAATGCGGGCGGAGCCCATTGTTTGAAATACGGTGTGACCACTAACCATATTCTTGGCATGGAAGCGGTTTTAGCCAATGGGGAGATTGTTGAACTCGGTGGTGTTCCTGATGTGCCGGGCTACGATTTGATGGGCCTCATCACCGGTTCGGAAGGAACCTTGGCCATTGTGACCAAAATTAAGGTGCGCATCTTGAAAACTCCCCAGGAAAAGAAGACGGTGATGGCCTATTTTGACAAGGTGCAAGATGCTTCCCAAGCTGTTTCCGATATTATTGCGGCTGGAATTGTGACGGCTGCCTTGGAAATGATGGATAAAGTGGCCATTGAAGGGGTTGAAGCGGCCAATTTTCCTGTGGGGCACCCCCGGGACATTGAAGCGGTCTTGCTCTTGGCCGTGGACGGCCTTGCTGCAGGAATTGATGATCAAATTGCTGAAGTGGTGGAGGTGTGCCAAAAGCGGAATGTCAGGGAAGTGAAGGTGGCCCAAACGGTTGAAGAGGCCCAGAGATGGTGGGCCAACCGTAAAACGGCCTTCGGGGCTATGGGGGCCATTTCACCAGATTACCTGGTGCAGGATGGTGTGATCCCCCGCAGCCGCTTGCCCGAAGTTTTGGCCCGTATTGGCGAAATCAGTGAACGCTCGGGGCTGCGCATCGCCAATGTGTTCCATGCGGGGGACGGCAACTTGCATCCCTTGATCCTGTTTGACTCCCGCAAGCCCGGGGAGACAGACCTGGCTGTCAAAGTGGGTTCAGAAGTGCTCAAAGTATGCGCAGATGTGGGGGGATCCATCACTGGAGAACACGGTGTAGGCATTGAGAAAAAAGAAGAAATGCGCTTTGTGTTCACCGATGAAGAGATCGAAGCCCAATTGCAGATCAGGGATGTGTTTAACCCCCAGCAATTGCTTAATCCCGACAAATTGTTTCCCACTCCCAGCCGGTGTGCAGAAGTGAAGCAGGCGGCCCACAAGTAAACGTATAGCGAGCACTAAAGAAAAATGATTCGATTAGTATTCAAAGAAAAGGCATTTACCATCTGGTTCAGCTTTTTTTTGGGAGTATATATCTGAAATTTGTCTATAAAATAATTATTGATAATTTTTAATAATAAAGAATGGAGGGATAAAGCGTGAATACAGGCCTGTTAGCGCTTTTATCCTTGTTGCCGATTGTAACCGTATTGGTTTTTCTGGTCCTGTTAAAGTGGCCGGCCAGTAAAGCGATGCCTATTTCTTACATTGTGGTTGTTTTGCTGGCCCTGTTTGTCTGGAAAGTTCCCGGTGCACAAGTGGCAGCAGCTACCGTTAACGGTCTCATTGTTACAGGAACATTGTTGTATATTATTTTTGGTGCGATCCTGCTGTTAAATACGCTGAAGGAAAGTGGAGGACTGAGCACCATCCGCCAAGGGTTTACTGACATAACTCCCGACCGCCGCATTCAAGTCATTATCATTGCCTGGTTATTTGGTTCGTTTATTGAAGGAGCGGCGGGATTTGGTACGCCAGCAGCTGTGGCTGTCCCCTTGATGGTAGGCTTGGGTTTTCCGGCAATGGCGGCCGTGGTGGCCGGGATGATCATTCAGTCCACACCAGTTTCGTTTGGGGCTGTTGGCACGCCTATTTTGGTAGGTGTAAATACGGGACTTGGCGGTGGAATGGATGAAACAGTCAGCTCTTATGTGGCCCAGTTAGGGTATGCAGATTGGAATCTGTTTCTCAATATGGTTGGCGCCAAAGTGGCTGTGTTGCATGCCTTGGTAGGTACGCTGGTGCCACTCATTCTGGTTGCGTTTATGACCCGTTTCTTTGGCAAAAACAAGTCCTTTGGAGAAGGACTGAAAGTATGGAAGTTTGCTCTGTTTGCTGCTTTGGCCATGACGGTTCCATATCTCATTGTGGCCAATGTATTGGGGCCCGAATTTCCGTCCATGTTAGGGGGACTCATTGGTTTGGCCATTGTTGTAACCGCTGCCAAAAAAGGATTTTTAATGCCTCCTCAAGAAGAGGTTTGGGATTTTGACAAAAAAGAAAACTGGGATCCGGAATGGATCGGCCGCATTACCTTAGAAGATGTGGGACATCCGCAAGGCAAGATGAACATGCTTAAGGCCTGGTCTCCCTATATCCTGGTCGGCTTGTTGCTGGTTTTGACACGGTTAAAAGCATTGCCTTTTGAAGCATGGTTAAAATCGTGGACAGTGACCTTTCCCAATATTTTTGGGACAGAGATCACAGCCAGCTTTCAGCCTTTGTTTTTACCAGGAACCATCTTCATTGTTGTTTCCTTCATCACATTCTTTATTCACCAGATGGATGTAGCGGCTTACAGGCGTGCCTGGGCAAGTTCAGGCAAAACCATGATTGCGGCGTCTACAGCACTGATTTTTACCGTTCCCATGGTACAAGTGTTCATTAATACGCAGGGAGGAGCAGCAGGCTTCGAACGGATGCCCATTGCCCTCGCCGATGGTGTAGCAGCCCTTGTTGGCTCAGCCTGGCCCTTAGCGGGTGCCTTTATCGGCGGCTTGGGTGCCTTTGTGGCGGGCAGTAACACGGTTAGCAACATGATGTTCTCCCTATTCCAGTTCGGGGTAGGGGAGCGTATTGGGGTAGACCCCACTTGGATCGTCGCTTTACAAGCTGTTGGCGGTGCAGCAGGAAATATGATTTGTGTCCACAACGTTGTTGCCGCTTCTGCTGTAGCAGGGCTTGTCGGTCGGGAAGGAACTGTAATCCGTATGACAATGCTGCCGTTTATCTATTATGCTCTGACCGCAGGGAGTATTGTCTATCTGATCGTCTGGTATGGTGAAAAAGGACTGTTCAATATTGGCACCTTCATTTTGCTGGGTATTGTTGCTGCTGCCATTTATATCATCAGCGCTAATCATAAACGCTCCACTTCTCATAAGGATGACAAGCATGCGGCCTTATAAGCACATCCCGTTTGTCCGCTCTGCCACATGGCAGGGCGTTTATTTTTTACAAAAATAAATGGGCAAATGATTCTGACAAACGATACCCCCTTTACAATTTAGTCAGTTAACGATATAATCTTTCTGCATTTCAAAATTTTGGTTTGATAACGGCCTGTGTTCACCATGGCTGATGATGACACACATAGACAGAGGATGATTACGATGGGTATTTTTAAAGATTTAATGTGGTTTTTTAATCAAGAAAAAAAAAGCTACCTGCTCGGTATTTGTTGTTTAGTGCTGGTTTCCCTGTTAACCTTGTTGCCACCGTATGTGGTTGGGTTAGTTGTGGATAGAATAGCTGAAGGGACACTGACGCCAGCTGAATTGTGGCGCTGGCTGGGCATTTTGTTAGCCTCTGGTGTGGTGGTGTATGCGCTCCGGTTTGCCTGGCGGGTTTTGATTTTTGGCGCCGCTTTAAGGTTGGGACGCCTTTTGCGTAACCGCTTGTATCATCACTTTACCCTGATGAGCCCAGAATTTTACCAGCAACGGCGCATTGGGGATTTGATGGCCCATTCCACAAACGATGTGCAGGCGATTGAAGCCACGGCCGGTGAAGGGGTGCTGACCCTCGTTGACTCTCTGACATTGGGCGGGTTAGTGATCGTCATGATGTTTACCACCCTTCATGCTCCCCTGACCTTGATCGTGCTAATCCCCATGCCGATCATGGCTTGGGCCACCAGCTACTATGGCAAACTGTTGCATCAGCGTTTCCATCTTGCTCAAGCTGCTTTTTCAGACATGAATGACAAAGTGCAGGAGAACATCTCCGGCATGAGGGTGATTAAAGCTTTCGGACAAGAAGAAGCAGAAAAGGCTGCCTTTAAACGACAAACGGATGATGTGGTAAACAAAAACATTGCCGTGTCCCGCATAGATGCGCTGTTTGATCCCACCATCTCCCTGATCGTGGGAGTCTCATTTTTCTTGGCCATTGCTTTTGGCTCATGGTTTATTGTCAGGGGAGAAATGACAGTGGGACAATTGACCACCTTCACCATGTACCTGGGCATGCTGATTTGGCCCATGCTAGCCTTTGGTTGGTTGTTTAACATTGTGGAAAGAGGGCGTGCCTCCTATGATCGTGTGAGCAGTCTGTTAAGTATTCAACCTGCGGTTAAGGATGTAAAAGGAGCACTCAAGCACAAGCCGCAAGGGGACATCCAATATGATATTGACGCTTTCTTCTATCCTGGCCAGCAGCGACCGGCCTTACAAAATATCCGTATCCGCATCAGACAGGGGCATACTTTGGGGGTGATCGGCAAAACAGGGGCCGGTAAAACTACGCTTGTCCGCCTGCTCTTGCGTGAGTTTGACTGTACTGCAGGAGACATACAGATTGGAGGAGTGTCCATTTACCGGTACAGCTTGGATGCTCTGCGGCAAAGCATTGGCTATGTTCCCCAAGATCATTTTCTGTTTTCGGCTACCATTAGGGAAAATATTGCTTTTGGCCGCCCTCAAGCCGCGATGGAAGAGATCGAAGAGGTGGCTCGCATTGCCTGTATACATGATGATATTCTTCACTTTGATCAGGGTTATGAAACGGTTGTGGGGGAAAGGGGAGTCACCTTGTCGGGAGGACAGAAACAGCGCCTCGCCATTGCCAGGGCACTGTTGATGGATCCTGAGATCCTTATTTTGGACGATGCTTTGTCAGCAGTGGATGCCCAGACAGAAGAGACGATCCTGAAAGCGCTTAAAGAATACCGGCGAAATAAAACAACCCTTATTGCTTC
Source organism: Caldalkalibacillus thermarum (assembly GCF_014644735.1). NCBI lineage: Bacteria > Bacillati > Bacillota > Bacilli > Caryophanales > Bacillaceae > Caldalkalibacillus > Caldalkalibacillus thermarum. The sequence goes on from NZ_BMKZ01000003.1 coordinate 10,667, forward strand.
CCATCGCTTAAGCAGCGTGGAGCATGCCGAGGAAATCGTTGTGTTGAGTGAAGGCCAAATTGTAGAGCGAGGGACTCACCAGGAGTTGATGGAGCTTGGCGGCTGGTACCGGATGATGTATGACCATCAGCAACTGGAATCCCTTGTTGAAAAAGGGGGATGAGCGGTGAGTCAAGGTTGTGCTTCAAACCGGGAGCAATCACCAATAGAAAAAGTAAGCAGAAAACGTGTTTTTCTTCGCTTGTTGAGCTATACCCGTCCCCATAGGAAGGGCCTGTGTATCGCCTTGATGGTTTTGCTCCTGGCCACAGGAGCTGACCTGATCGGGCCCATTCTGGTGAAAACGTTTATTGATGATTATCTGGCCCCGGGGGTTTTTGACTGGCAGGCCATCAGTTTGTTGGCCGGATTGTATGTTGTCTTACATTTGGCCTCAGTGGCTTTAATGTATTATCAATTGTTTTCGTTCCAAAAAATTGCCCAGTACATTATTCAGAAGCTCAGAATGGATCTATTTAGCAAGGTGCAGCATTTGGGATTAAGTTTCTTTGACCGTACACCGGCAGGAACCCTTGTCTCGCGGATCACCAATGATACAGAGGCAATTAAAGAGTTGTATATTAGTGTTTTGGCTGTCTTCATCCAAAGCACGGTTTTCCTGTTGGGCATTTTTGTGGCTATGTTTTATTTGGATACCCGTTTAGCCTTGTTTTGCCTCACGCTGTTACCCTTTATCATTGGCGTCATGTATGCTTACCGCCGTTTAAGCTCTCATGCCTATCACTTAACCCGGCAAAAGCTGAGCTTGCTGAATGCCAAGTTAAATGAATCGCTGCAAGGCATGGGCATAATCCAGGCTTTCCGTCAACAACAGCGTTTGCGGGATGAATATCGCCGTATTACTGATGAGCATTATCAAGCCCATTTAAAAACAGTCCGCTTTAATGGCCTGTTGCTCAGGCCGGCCACTGACTTCATCTATCTGCTTGCCATTGTGTTAATACTCAGTTATTTTGGGCGCCAATCTTTTACAAGCGGAGTCGAAATTGGCGTGGTTTGGGCTTTTGTCACTTATTTGGACCGTTTTTTTGAACCTGTGAACATGATGATGATGCGTTTAGCCCAATTGCAGCAAGCACTGGTAGCTGGTGAGCGGGTCTTTGGGCTTTTAGACGAGGCTGAGCTGGCCCCTTCTCAGCAAGGCTCAGGCAACCCCGTTATCTCAGCCGGTCATATTGAATTCAGGAACGTCACCTTTAGTTATGACGGTAAAGTGGATGTGCTTAAAAACATCTCTTTCGAGGCCAAGCCGGGTCAGACGGTTGCCCTTGTCGGGCATACGGGGAGCGGAAAAAGCTCCATTGTAAATCTCTTGCTCCGTTTTTATCCGCTTAAACAAGGACAAATTTTGATTGACGGTGTCCCGCTTGAACAGTATAAGGATGAAGAATTAAGGAAAAAAATCGGCTTGGTTTTGCAAGATCCGTTTCTGTTCGTGGGAGATATCCGCTCCAACATCACCTTGAACGATCCTTCGTTTTCAGATGAAGATGTAAAGGCAGCAGCAAAATTGGTGCAAGCCGACACCTTTATTGAAAAGTTGCCCCGTCAGTACTCAGAAACAGTAGGAGAGCGGGGAGCTACGTTTTCCAGCGGGCAGCGCCAACTGATTTCCTTTGCCCGGACGATGATTAGAAATCCCAAAATTTTGGTGTTGGACGAAGCTACGGCCAGTGTGGATACGGAGACGGAAGAAGCGATACAGAAGGCATTGGCCAACATGCGCAAAGGGCGAACCACAATCGCCATCGCTCACCGGCTGTCCACCATTCAAGATGCTGATTTGATCTTAGTCTTGCATCAAGGTGAAATCATCGAAAGGGGAACACATCAGGAACTATTGGCCCAAAAAGGGCTTTATCACAAGATGTACTTGTTGCAGCATGGTTTAAATGACAAGCTGCCTGTACAGAAATAATATTTTACTTAATGAAGATGATTGAGTGGGTATCGAGCGGTAGGGAGAGGTTGCTCTAAGGGGCAATCTCTTTTTTTTCCATTCATAAAACAGATTGAGAGGGACAACTTAATTAACGGAGAAAGGAGTGAGAAGAGCGTGACAGTACAAACCCAATTGCAACAGGCTATTTCTTCAGCCAAAAGCGTTGAGGCCAGTTTGGAACAATTTGCTTTGGAAACCCAAAACCAGCAAGCGAAGCAGTTGTTCCAACAATTGGCCCAGCAACAAAAAAATATCGTGACCCAACTTGAGGGGCGTTACCAACAAGTGTTGGATGAAGAACCCCAATTTAAACAACAAAATTAACTTGACAACCAAACTAAGGAACCCAAGATGAACATCTTGGGTTTCCGTACCCTATATGCCTTTGGTCTTGGTTGTTTTTTGAGGGAAGCATTTCTTCCCCATGGGAAGCAACAGTTAAAGCTTACATAAGCCAACAGCGGTGTGTTTTTCGCTATCCGACCCTGTGGAAAAGGATCTAACGTAAGTGTAGGAGGGATCATTGTGACCGTAGCTTCAAAGTTAAAACAAACCATTGCCTCCTTAAAAGGGGCACAAGCGACCATGGAGACATATGCCACCCACCATCCTGACCAACGGGTTAAAGAAACTTTCAAAATATGCGGGCAGCAAGCGGAACAAATCATCGCCCAACTGGACCAACGCTTAAAGGAAATGGAATTTGAAGAGCCGCAATACAGGGGGTTTTAATGGAGCAGGTATTGAGGAGAAAGGGTGAATATGGAATATGCAGGAATGGTTAATCATTATTTTAAGGACGGCGGGGCTGTTCGCACTCCTTCTGCTTGCCGTGCCGCTCTTGGGACGCAAACCTGTCTCAGGCATGACTTGGTTTGACTATATTGTGGGTTTGGTGACAGCGGTCATGATCGCCCTGGTCGCTTTGAATGTTGTTCAAAATCTGGCTTATGGCTTGATTGGCTTGTTCATTTGGTTTCTCGCTGTGTTACTGGTTCAGTACTTGGTGCAAAAGTCCAAATGGGCCCATGACCATTTCTATGGCAAGGAAATTGAGGTGATTAAAAACGGCAAAGTGTTGGAAGAAAATCTGCAGTCGGCCAGAATGACGGGGGAAGAGCTGTTATCCCAGCTCAGGCGTAAAAACATTTTCCAAGTGTCCGATGTTGAATTTGCTGTCATGGAGGCCAACGGAGATATCACGGCTTTGCTGAAGCGGGAAAAACAACCGCTTACTCCCATGGACATGCGCTTAAACGTCAGTCAGGCCCGGGAGCCGCAAACCGTGATTTTAGATGGAAAAATAATGGATGAGCCCCTGACTAGCCTAGGTTTAAATCGTGAATGGTTATTTACCGAGTTGAAAAAAATAGGAGTAAATCCCGAAAATGTGTTTATTGGCCAGGTGGATTCAATGGGGGAACTGTATCTCGATCTGTTTGATGATGCCATTCAGCTTCCGCAACCCAAGGCAAAAGCTTTGTTACTGGCTACATTGAAAAAGGTGGAAGCCGATCTGTTAAGCCATGCATTGGAGACTCAAAATCAGGAATGGCGGCGGAAATACCAGCGGTTTGCCAAGGAGATTAAAAAGATAACGGAACAATTAGAGCCTCATCTTACAACCTAGGAGTGAAGTGAATGTCTGATAAAAAGAAAAAAACACTGACCCCCACTCAGAAAGAGTACCAGCTTTTTGCCAAGGTACGGGAACCTAAACGCCCTCTCTTGATGAATTGTTTGCGCGCGTTTATAGCAGGGGGCACTATTTGTGCGCTGGGACAAGCCATCACCTTGTTTTATACGACTTTTTTTGACTTTACCGAGCGGACGGCAGGGGATCCGACAGTGGCGACCCTTATTCTCATTGGAGCATTGTTGACGGGATTTGGGGTGTATGACCGTATAGCCCAGTGGGCCGGTGCAGGGACAGCGGTACCTGTGACTGGCTTTGCCAATGCGATTGCTTCAGCGGCTATTGAGCATCGCAGCGAGGGTTTTGTCTTAGGTGTCGGGAGCAACATGTTCAAACTGGCCGGTCCCGTCATTGTCTTTGGTGTGGTAGCCGCTTTCTTTATTGGCATTATCCACTATCTCATCACGAATTTAGGAGGATAATCAATGCTGCAAGGTCATCAGACGTGGGTTTTTCCCAGCCAGCCCGTTATTGCCTCGGCTGCCAGCGTGGTTGGCCCTTTTGAAGGAAAAGGGCCGTTAGCCCGTGATTTTGATTTGATCCATGGTGATACCTGGGTAGGACAGGACAGTTGGGAAAAGGCAGAAAAGAGACTGCTGGAAGATGCTTGTGAAAAAGCAATCGAAAAAGCAGGGCTGGAAAAAGAACAGATTCAATTTTTTATCGGCGGGGATTTAATGTCTCAGCTGATTTCCAGCAATTTTGCGGCACGTACACTTGCGGTCCCTTTTTTAGGCGTCTTTGGTGCGTGTTCAACCTCGATGGAAGGGCTGGCTTTAGCGGCCCAACTGGTGGACAGCGGAAATGCCCAAACCGCCTTATGCGGAACAAGCAGCCATAATTCCGCAGCTGAAAAAACGTTCCGCTATCCGACAGAATACGGGGGACAAAAACCCCCTACGGCTCAATGGACGGTCACTGGAGCCGGAGCAGCCATTATTCAGTCCGACCAAAAAGCGGTCTCCAATACAGGGCTCCATATTACCTCCTGTACGATAGGAAGAGTCGTGGATATGGGCATCACCGACCCGTTCAATATGGGGGGGGCTATGGCCCCTGCGGCAGTGGACACCATTGAAGCCCATTTCAGGGACTTGAGGGTTTCTTTTGCCGATTATGATTTGATTGTTACCGGAGATTTGGGACGTGTCGGTTATCGCATCGCTTATGACCTGATGAAAAAACACGGCCTTGATGTCTCAGAGGACAAGTTTCAAGATTGCGGCATCTTAATGTATGGAGACCATCCTGAGGTTCTGGCCGGAGGAAGCGGAGCGGCCTGTTCCGCTGCGGTGACCTATGGTCATCTGTTTAAAGGCATGCTGGAGGGGAGATGGCGCAAAATTATGGTGGCAGCTACTGGGGCCTTGTTATCTCCCATTACGGTTCAGCAAAAGGAAAGCATTCCTTGCATTTGCCATGCTGTCGTCATTGAAAGAAGAGGAGGATGAGGCAGATGATTGCCAGCTTCTTTTGGGCGTTTGTTGTAGGAGGGCTTATTTGCGTGATTGGACAGATCATGCTGGATTTCTTTAAGCTGACCCCCGCCCATACTTTAACCATACTGGTGGTGAGCGGGGCCGTTCTGGATGGATTGGGACTGTATGAACCACTGATCGATTTTGCCGGTGCGGGCGCCACCGTTCCGATTACCAGTTTCGGTAACGCCCTGGTTCATGGGGCTTTGGCTGAAGCAGAAAAAAACGGTCTCGTTGGCATTGTCACCGGAATTTTTGAAGTCACCAGTGCCGGTATCTCTTCAGCCATTATATTTGGATTTTTGGCCGCACTGATTTTTAAACCAAAGGGGTAAAAAGAAAGCGAATCAAGAGCCAAGGCTGTCCCACAGTTCGTAGAAATAATAAATGTCCACCAAAAGTGCTTGGTCATCTTCCGCTTCCACACTTCCTTTGATCCTGGCCAGTGCGAACGCATCATAAATGGCAAACAAGGATCTAAATCACGGAATTTGGAGGTTAGCCGCCGTGTTTGAGTTTTGGACAGGCTCGGAACAGTTACCTGTTTGGGGCTTTTTGCTCAGAGCCCTGATTGTCTATATCTACACGTTTGTGATCCTGAAAATCTTGGGTCAACGGTCGATTGGTACCATCCATCCCCTTGACTTTTTATTTGGTGTGATTATCGGGGATGTACTTGGGGAGCCGTTGTCTACCGGTAATGTGCCTTTGGGGGGGCCTTTAGCGGCTGCCTCACTGATTGCGGGTCTCCATCTGTTATTGTCTTATATCGCCCTCCATGCGCCGTATTTCCGCCGGGTGGTCGAGGATGAACCGATTATCTTGATTGAACATGGCAAAATTTTGCCAGAACAGCTGAAGAAAACCAAGATCACTGTTGAATCATTGTTAATGGACTTGCGCTTGCGGAACGCGATTGATCTGACTGAGGTGGACTACGCCATCTTGGAATCAAACGGGCAGATCAGCGTGATTAAAAAGAGTGAATATCAGTCAGCGACTGTCAGCGATGTAAAACCAGTCCCTCCAGCACCTAAAGGCTATCCCATAGTTTTGATCTTAGATGGCAAGATTGTCCATCCCAATCTGAAGAAAGTGGGAAATGAAACTTGGCTTGTGGACCAGCTTAGACAAAGGGGGTATCAGCGTCCGGAAGAGGTGTTCCTGATGACCATAGATGAAGGTGGAAAAATTTATATCAGCCCTGAACACATTAAAAGGGGCCAAGTCGCATTGACATAATCAAGGGAATATGCCATAATGATTAAGAACAACTGCATATTCGCACCAACCTTTAATTCAGTCCAGAGAGGCTGGAAAGGTGGCAGGGGACAGTACCATTTAACTGTCCAAGGTGGTGCATCATATCCATGCTTTAAAAAATCCCCCCTAATCTGTGTATGATTTTTGTGTACAAAACATGGCCGGATATGATGTCAACAAAACCAAGATATGCCTTTCCAAGTCTCTTGTGACAAACAAGAGACTTTTTTAATGCCTGCAACATGATAAGGAGGATTGAAGATGTCCAAGACACGGGTGCTAATGGATAAAGATGCGATTCGACGGGCGTTGACCCGCATTGCCCATGAAATTATTGAGCGCAACAAGGGCGTAAACGATTGTATTCTGGTTGGCATCAAAACGAGAGGTGTATATCTTGCCCAACGTTTAGCTGAAAAAATCGGGCAGATTGAGCAGGTTCAGATACCGGTAGGTGAACTGGACATTACCCTTTACCGGGATGATTTAAGCTACAAAAGTGAGGATGAACAGCCTTTGTACAAAGGTAGCAATCTGCCTACGGATATTACGGGTAAAATCGTTGTTTTGGTGGATGATGTGCTTTATACGGGGCGCACGGTGCGGGCTGCACTGGATGCCCTGATCGACCAGGGACGTCCGGCCCGTATTCAGCTCGCCGTATTGGTGGACCGGGGACACAGGGAACTGCCCATCCGCCCCGATTTTGTGGGTAAAAACGTGCCCACATCAAAAGAGGAGCTTATCGCGGTTCAGGTTGAGGAAGTGGATGAAATGGATCAAGTTGAAATCAGGCAAGGCTCATAAAAGAAGCTGCAGAGGCAAAGTTTACACCATACCGATCATTCCGCTGCTTGAAAAGGGAAAGGAGTTACGACATTGGGAGAGAGCAAACAGACAATGGTCATGGATGTGCATGATGTTCCGCGGGCACACCGGTGGCTGATGCTTAGCCTGCAACATTTGTTTGCGATGTTTGGCGCTACCATTTTGGTCCCCTATTTAATCGATGGTTTAGAGCCTGCCGTCGCTTTGATAACCAGTGGGCTGGGCACCCTGGCCTACCTGGCCATTACCCGCGGTCAAATACCGGCTTACTTAGGGTCTTCCTTCGCCTTTATCGCCCCGTTTATTGCTGTCATTGGCGCTGATGGACCTGAAGCAGCAATGTTTGGCAGCTTTCTGGCAGGGGTGGTCTACGGGCTTGTGGCCTTGTTTATTCACTACCTGGGGGTGGATTGGCTGAAGCGGATGCTGCCTCCGGTAGTCGTGGGACCGGTGATCATTGTGATTGGTTTAGGGCTGGCCAGTGTGGCCATTGACATGGCCATGACCATTCCCGGAACGGATGGCGAGTACAGTACCCTTCATTTCACCGTTGCTTTGGTTACCTTGACCGCCACTATTGTGGCTGCCATTTTCATTAAAGGTTTCTTTGGCCTCATTCCCATTTTGATCGGCATTATTGTTGGTTATGTCTACGCCTTTGCCCTGGGCATGATTGATTTAACCCCCGTCCGTGAAGCGAAATGGCTGGGAGTGCCGGACGGTCTTTTGATCCCCTTTGTTACCTATGACCCAGTCATTTCCTGGCTGGGGATTATGGTGATTGTCCCTGTTGCCTTTGTCACTTTGGCCGAACATATTGGAGACCAAATGGTATTAAGCAAGCTGATGGACCGGGACATACTGAAGAAACCTGGTCTGCACCGCTCGATTCTGGGCGACGGCGTGGCCACCATGATTGCCTCCTTGCTTGGCGGACCGCCGAACACAACCTATGGGGAAAACATTGGCGTCCTTACCATTACAAGAGTTTTCAGCTCTTTTGTGATCGGCGGGGCGGCCGTACTGGCGATTATGTTTGGTTTCAGCCCCAAAGTGAGCGAACTGATTAAAACGATTCCCTCCAATGTGATGGGCGGTGTGGCCATCCTGCTGTTTGGGGTGATTGCCCTGCAGGGAATCCGCATGCTGATTGACCAGCGCATTGATTTCGGCCAAAAACGAAACCTGGCCATTGCTTCCGTGATTCTCATTACGGGTGTCGGTGGTGCTTTTATCAACATCACCGAAAATGTGCAAGTGGCTGGCATGGCGCTGGCTGCTATCGTGGGTATTATTCTCAATCTCCTGTTGCCCGAAGCATAAGGTTATAAAGGGATAATGGCAGTACCTTTAAGAACAGTCCCGTGAGGCTGTTAAGGTGCTCTTCTGTATCAACTGGATAAGGGCCGCAAGAGCATGTGTGGTGTGGATCCTTCTGTCTCGCAATGGATGTCTGGAAGATGTCTGGAAGGAGCAAAGACCTGTCTGCACATGCTGAATAGGAGCGGCTTGGCTGAATCTGGTTTGGATGAGCATCTTATCCTCAGGGGAGGGTAAGATGCTTTTTTAGTATCAACGCTTGTGGCAGAAGGTTTTCAATTAACACTTTAAATGGGAGGGCCTACAGTGAAACATTTAACAGGGATTCAACACCTGGATAGTGACCAGCTGAACATGCTGCTGGACACGGCGGAGCGGATAAAGGAATGCGAGGAAGATTATGCAGGTATCTTACAGGGACAATGTGTAGCCAACCTGTTTTTTGAGCCCAGTACCCGGACACGTTTTTCATTCGAAGTGGCCGAAAAACGTTTGGGTGCCTACGTGCTTAATTTTCAAGAGGCGACATCCAGCAGGCAAAAGGGAGAGTCAATATATGACACACTGAAAACATTGGAAGCCATTGGTGTAAAAGCTGCTGTCATTCGTCATTCCCAGAACGGCCTGTTGGATGACATGCACCCCCGGATCGGCTTGGCACTGATTAACGCCGGGACAGGAAATGAGGAACATCCGACACAATGTTTGCTTGATCTGTTGACGATCAAACAGGAGTTTGGCTGCCTTCGGGGATTGAAGGTCGCCATTGTGGGGGACGTTCACCACAGCCGGGTGGCCCGGTCCAATTACTATGGTTTAACCAAGCTGGGTGCCGAGGTGTATTTTGCAGGCCCCCCTTGTCTTAATCAGGCAGGTGCAAGCTGGGTGCCCCGTGGTTGCTGGTATCCCTTTGATGAGCTGGTGGAGGAGATGGACGTGATCATGATGCTCAGGATCCAGCATGAACGGCATGAGCAGGCCTTAACACTGAGCAAGGCAGACTATCATCAGCATTATGGCCTGACAGAGGAAAGAGCCCGGAGGATGAAAAAAGGGGCGATTATCATGCATCCGGCACCAGTCAACCGGGATGTGGAACTCGCTTCAACCCTGGTGGAGGCACCCCAATCGCGCATTTTTAAGCAGATGGAAAACGGCGTCTACGTGCGTATGGCTGTGTTGTACCACCTTTTGGGCCCTGCCGCCAAGCGGCAAGTACAGCCGGTCAATAAAGGAGGAGAGCGACATGGGGCTGTTGTTGAAACAAGCATATATGCTTGACCCAAACGGAAAGCAGCTTGTTCGAGATATTCTCGTTGAAAACGGCAAAATAACTGCCCTTGAGGAGCAGATTGCCGATAAGGGCCATCGGGAGATCAATTGCCGCAACAAATGGGTGTTTCCAGGTTTTATTGATGTTCATGTGCACTTAAGGGAGCCGGGATTTGAAGCGAAGGAAACGCTCGAGACCGGTACAAGGGCAGCAGCCAGAGGGGGTTTTACCACTATTTTTTGCATGCCCAATACCAAGCCGTCCTTGGACCGGCCTGAGTTAATCAAACGGGTGATGAACACAGCTGCCAGGAAGGGCGCAGTCCATGTCCAGCCCATTGCCGCTATCACCAAGAACCAACAGGGAGAGGAGCTGACCGACTTCGCGGCCTTAAAGGAAGCAGGTGCGGCAGCCTTGTCTGATGACGGGGTGGGCGTCCAGTCCAGCTATGTGATGAAACAAGCCATGATCAAAGCCAAAGCACTTGATTTGCCTATTGTGGCCCATTGTGAAGATGACACTCTGGCTGCAGGCGGCGTTGTCCATGAGGGTGTGTTTAGCAAGCGGCATGGTTTGCCAGGAATTCCCTCCGACTCTGAATACATCCATGTCGGCCGCGACATTTTGCTGGCTGAGGAAACCGGGGCCCAATACCATGTCTGTCACATCAGCACCAAAGAATCGGTCCGACTGGTGCGGGAAGGGAAGCAGCGAGGGGTCAAAGTAACGGCTGAAGTGGCTCCCCACCACCTTTTGCTGTGTGATGAGGATATCCCTGGTCCAGATCCCAACTTTAAAATGAATCCCCCTTTGCGTTCCAAAGCAGACCGGCAAGCTGTAGTGGAGGGACTGGTTGACGGTACCATAGACATCATTGCCACTGATCACGCCCCGCATACAGAAGAGGAAAAGAGTCGGGGAATCATCCAAGCCCCCTTTGGCATTGTTGGCTTGGAAACGGCTTTCCCCCTATTGTATACCCATCTGGTTAAAACAGGCACATTAACCCTGGCTCAGCTGATTGAAAAAATGACAGCCAAACCCGCCGAGATCTTCGGGTTGAACAAAGGCAGGCTGGAGATTGGAGCCGATGCTGATCTGACTGTTGTCGACTTGGAACTTGAGCAGCCAATCCGGACGGAACATTTTCTGTCCAAAGGGCGCAACACCCCCTTTGCCGATTGGATCTGCCAGGGATGGCCTGTGGCCACCATCGTCAACGGAGAAGTGGTCTGGCAAGAACAGGCAAGCATGGTTTAACTGCGATTCAGGAGATGAGGAGAGGAGTTCAGATCATGACTCAAAACAAATCGGCTTATTTGCTGCTTGAAGATCGTACGGTGTTTAGAGGCAAAAGTTTTGGTGCAGAAAAGGAAGTGGTTGGCGAGGTCGTTTTTAACACAGGAATGACCGGTTACCAGGAGGTGTTTTCTGACCCTTCCTACTGTGGTCAGATCATCACCTTCACCTATCCTTTGATCGGGAATTATGGCATTAACAGGGATGATTTTGAGGCCCTCCACCCTCACGTAGAGGCGTTGATTGTGAAGGAACATTGCACCGCTCCCCATCACTGGCGCAAAGTGTTAACCTTGGAAGAACTGCTTCAGGAAAAAGGCATACCCGGTATTTATGGGGTGGATACCCGGGCTTTAACCAGACGCTTGCGCATGTGTGGCACCATGAAAGGGATGTTGATTATCGGCCGAGAGCCTAAAGCTGAAGATCATGCCCGTTTGGAGCAGTTGGCCTTGCCGCGGGATCAGGTGGCCCGTGTCTCCACGAAGAACCCATACCATTGTCCGGGAAGAGGAAAGCGGGTTGTTGTGCTTGACTTCGGTGTCAAAGCGGGGATTTTGCGAGAGTTGACCAAGCGGCAGTGTGACATCCGTGTCGTGCCTTATGATACGCCCGCTGAAGAAATCTTGGGCTTGAAACCTGACGGGATTCTGCTCTCCAATGGACCTGGAGATCCCCAGGATGTTCATCAGGCTCCGCAAACAATTAAGTCCCTTCTTGGCCAGGTGCCCATTTTCGGCATTTGTCTGGGACATCAGCTGTTAGCCTTAGCCTGTGGTGCCACCACTGAAAAAATGGTGTTCGGGCACCGGGGGTGCAACCATCCTGTCCAAGATGTAGAGAGCAAACAAACTTTCTTATCTTCCCAAAATCACGGCTATACTGTCGCAACTGAATCGTTAACAGGGACGGGATTAAAAGTGACGTTCATCAATGTGAACGATCAAACGGTTGAAGGACTGGCCCACAAGTCTTTACCCGCTTTCTCGGTCCAATTCCACCCCGAAGCAGCGCCAGGCCCCTATGACACCCGCTATTTATTCGATCAGTTTATGGAGATGATGGAGGCCTTTAAGACCAAGAAAAACAGTACAAGGGGGGCAATTAGTTATGCCACGTAGAAAAGATATCAAGAAAATCATGGTGATCGGTTCCGGGCCGATTGTGATCGGCCAGGCGGCAGAATTCGACTACGCCGGCACCCAAGCTTGTCAAGCTTTAAAAGAAGAAGGCTACGAGGTGGTTCTGGTTAACAGCAACCCGGCCACCATCATGACCGATACCAACATGGCCGATAAAGTCTATCTTGAACCGCTCACCCTGGAATTTGTTGCCCGCATCATCCGCCAAGAGAAACCGGACGGCTTGCTGCCCACTCTGGGAGGGCAGACAGGATTAAATTTGGCTGTGGAACTGGCCCAATCAGGCGTGTTGGAAGAGGAAAATGTGGAGTTGTTGGGAACCAATTTGGCAGCGATTCAGCAGGCGGAAGACCGGGAACAATTCAGGGCTTTGATGCAGAAAATTGGTGAGCCCATCCCGGAAAGTGCCATTATCCACTCCATGGAAGAAGCAGAACAGTTTGTGCACAAGATCGGTTATCCAGTCATTATCCGGCCCGCTTACACCCTGGGTGGAACGGGCGGAGGCATTGCCGAAGACGACACCAGTTTAAAGGAGATCGTTTCTACCGGTCTGAAATATTCACCGGTTGGCCAATGTCTGATTGAAAAGAGCATCGCCGGTTATAAGGAGATCGAATACGAAGTGATGCGCGATGCTTCAGGCACCTGCATTACAGTATGTAACATGGAAAACATTGATCCGGTGGGAATCCATACAGGAGACAGCATTGTTGTGGCCCCCAGCCAGACGCTGTCTGACCGGGATTACCAGATGCTGCGCACCTCTGCCCTGAACATTATTTCCGCCTTAAAAATTGAAGGCGGCTGCAACGTCCAGTTTGCCCTTGATCCGGAAAGTGATCAATACTACGTCATTGAAGTGAATCCCCGGGTCAGCCGTTCCTCCGCATTGGCTTCCAAAGCGACCGGCTATCCCATTGCCAAACTGGCGGCTAAAATTGCGGTAGGCTACCGCTTGCATGAATTGAAAAACCCGGTGACGGGACAAACCTTTGCCAGTTTTGAACCGGCCCTTGACTATGTGGTTACTAAAATCCCCCGCTGGCCATTTGACAAATTTTCATCCGCCAACCGTCAGCTGGGCACCCAGATGAAAGCCACAGGAGAAGTGATGGCCATCGGCCGCACCCTGGAAGAATCTCTGTTAAAAGCAGTGCGCTCTTTGGAAATCGGGGCCTGTCATCTGGAGCTGGACACGTTGAAAGCAGCCAGTGTGGAAGAGCTGGAAGAAAAGTGCCGACGGGCGGATGATGAGCGGATCTTTGCCGTGGCAGAAGCCTTCCGCCGCCAGGTCGCGTTGGAAACGGTGCGGGAATGGACACAAATTGACCCTTTCTTCCTGTCTAAAATCAAGCAGCTGGTGGAGCTGGAACACCGTTTAGCAAAACAACCTTTTAATCTCGATCTTTTGCAAGAAGCCAAGCAAAAAGGGGTAACAGACCGTAAAATCGCCCAACTGTGGGGCACGACCGAGCCAGAGGTACGCCTGTTTAGGCAACAGGCCGGCCTGAGGCCGGTCTATAAAATGGTGGATACTTGTGCCGCCGAGTTCGAATCGGCTACACCTTACTACTACTCCACCTATGAACAAGAGAACGAAGTGCCCCAGACGACAGGCAAGAAAATTGTGGTGCTTGGTTCTGGGCCGATCCGCATCGGCCAAGGGATTGAATTTGACTACTCCAGCGTTCATGGGGTGTGGGCCATTAAAGAAGCGGGCTATGAAGCGATCATTATCAATAACAATCCGGAAACCGTCTCAACGGACTTTAACACCTCGGATAAATTGTATTTTGAACCGCTGTATCCGGAAGATGTGCTGCATGTGATTGAACAGGAACAACCAGAAGGCGTCATTGTACAATTTGGGGGACAGACAGCCATCAACCTGGCTAAAGCTTTGGCCACAGCCGGGGTGCGCATTTTAGGCACCGCAATGGAACAAATCGATACGGCTGAAGACCGGGAAAAATTTGAACGATTGTTAGAACGCCTCCATATCCCACAACCGCCGGGGAGAACAGTCACCTCTGTGGAGGATGCTGTTTCTGCAGCCAAGGAGCTAGGTTATCCGGTGCTGGTCCGCCCCTCCTATGTGCTGGGAGGCCGGGCGATGGAGATTGTTTATAACCAGGAAGAGTTGCTCACTTATATGCAAGAGGCGGTCAAAGTGACGCCCGATCACCCTGTCCTGATTGACCGTTACCTATTAGGTAAAGAAGTGGAGGTCGATGCTGTCAGTGACGGGCAGCATGTGCTCATACCAGGAATCATGGAGCATATTGAACGGGCGGGTGTCCATTCCGGGGACTCTATCGCCGTCTACCCACCCCAATCCCTGTCCGAGGCAACAAAACAAACGATTGTGGAAGTGACGACCCAGCTGGCCAGAGGGTTGGAGATCAAAGGACTGCTGAACATCCAGTTTGTCTTGCATGAGGGGCGGGTTTATGTCCTGGAGGTCAATCCCCGGGCTTCCCGCACCGTGCCCTTCCTCAGCAAAATCACGGGTGTCCCCATGGCGAACCTGGCGACCAAAGTGATTCTGGGCGCCACCTTGCCGGAGTTAGGCTATGAGGGGGGTTACTGGCCTGAGGATCAGCTGGTGTCGGTCAAAGTGCCTGTCTTCTCCTTTGCCAAGTTGCGCCGGGTAGACATTCACCTCGGGCCCGAAATGAAATCCACTGGAGAAGTGATGGGCCGGGATGTTAGCTTGGAAAAAGCGTTGTATAAAGGATTATTGGCCGCAGGAATGTCCATCCCGTCCCACGGTTCAGTCCTGTTCACCGTAGCTGACAAAGATAAAGAGGAAGCCGTGGTGCTGGCCCGCCGCTTCTGGCACCTGGGCTTTAAACTGTTGGCCACAGAAGGCACAGCCCGCCGGCTGCTGCAGGAGGGACTGCCTGTAACCATGGTCAATAAAGTGAATGAAGAAGGACCTACCCTTTTGGACCGCATCCGCAAGGGAGAAGTCAGCTTCATTATCAATACCCTGACCAAAGGCAAACAGCCGGCACGGGATGGTTTCCGCATCAGACGGGAAGCGGTGGAAAACGGCGTGGTGGTCTTTACTTCCCTGGATACGGCGACCGCCATGTTGCAAGTGTTGGAATCGATCACCTTTGCCACCATGCCCATGCCAGCGCTCAATCTGTCCCAACCTGAGAAAAGGGGCGTTGCTCATGTCTAAAACTATTCCCCAACAGCCGATAAACCCCCCCAGGGTTCCGCAGGTCTCTTTATTAACCGTAACCTCCAACAGTCCCGTTGCCCGGCAAGTGTACCAGATGACACTTAAAGGAGACGGAGTGAAAGCCATGGTTGAGCCCGGCCAATTTGTGCATATGAAATGCGGCTCGACAGTTTATCCCCTCTTAAGACGGCCGCTCAGCATTTGTGACGTAGATAAGGAAAAGCAGGAGCTGACCATCATTTACCGTGTTGAAGGAGAGGGAACAAGGTATCTGTCCCGTTTGCAAGCGGGAGATACAGTAGATGTGCTCGGGCCTTTGGGCCGTGGTTTTCCCTTGAAGAACAGGATAGAGGGAGAAAGGGTTCTGATCGTGGGAGGAGGCGTGGGCGTCCCCCCTCTCTATTACCTGTCCAAGTGTCTCACAAAACGGGGAGTGGAAGTGACTCATATCCTTGGTTTTAACAGCCGGGAAGACAGTTTTCTGACCAGTGCTTTCGAACAATTGGGGGAGACTTATGTCACCTCCATGGACGGAAGCTTGGGGCACAAAGGGATGGTCACCGATATGGTGGAGCGCTGGGCTCCGGATGACTGGCAGGCTGTCTATGCTTGCGGTCCGCTGCCCATGCTTAAGGCCGTTGAACAGTACTGGTCAGGCTGTCCCCAAACAGAGGTATATCTATCATTGGAGCAGCGCATGGGCTGCGGTGTAGGGGCTTGTCTGGCCTGCGTCTGTCACACGCCGGACTCAGCCACTTCCTACAAAAAAGTATGCACGGACGGACCTGTGTTTAAGTTGGGAGAGGTGATGCTATGACTGTAAAAAACAAAAACCGCTTGGAAGTGCAGTTAGGCTCAATCCGTCTGAAAAACCCTGTCATGCCTGCCTCTGGCTGCTTTGGGTTTGGGCGGGAGTACAGCAAGTTTTATGCACTCGACTGTCTGGGCGCCATTGCGATTAAGGCGACCACCAAGGAGCCCAGGTTTGGCAACCCCACCCCCCGGGTGGCGGAAACGCCGGCCGGGATGTTAAATGCGATTGGCCTGCAAAACCCGGGGCTGGAGGCTGTCCTGGAGCAGGAGCTTCCCTGGCTGGCCGAGTTTGATGTTCCGGTCATCGCCAACATCGCTGGCTCAACAATAGATGAGTACGTTGATGTGGCTGAGAAGATCAGCACTGCTCCCAATGTGGCCGCTTTGGAACTGAATATCTCCTGTCCCAACGTCAAGTGCGGGGGTATCACCTTTGGCACCGATCCACAGATTGCCGCCCATTTGACTGCAGCGGTCAAACAGGTCTCAACAGTACCCGTATTCGTCAAACTGTCACCGAATGTGGGCGACATTGTGGCTGTTGCCAAAGCTGTGGAACAGGCAGGGGCCGATGGACTGAGCATGATCAACACCCTGTTGGGCATGCGCATTGATTTGAAAACGAAACGTCCCATTCTGGCCAATGGGAGTGGCGGATTGTCCGGACCGGCTATTAAACCGGTGGCCATCCGCATGATTTATGAAGTCAGCCAGCATGTGTCCATTCCCATCATCGGCATGGGTGGCATCCAGTCGGCCGAAGATGTGCTTGAATTTTTCCTGGCTGGCGCTTCGGCTGTGGCCATTGGCACGGCCAACTTTGTCGACCCCTATATTTGTCCCAAAATTATTGATGAACTAGAGCCCTTGCTGGACAAACTCGGTGTTGAGCACATTCAGGACTTAACGGGAATGGGGTGGAAGCATGACAACACACAAGCTTAACCCGCTCATCATTGCTTTAGATGTGGCTACTGGGCGTGAAGCGTTTGGTTTGGTTGGACAGATTAATGCTCCTGATTTGTTTGTCAAGGTGGGGATGCAGCTGTTTTACAGCGAAGGCCCTGCGTTGGTACACAAACTAAGGGAGCAGGGCATCAAGATTTTTGTTGATCTGAAACTGCACGATATCCCTAACACGGTGAAAGGGGCAGCAGAGGCCTTGGCCGGAATGGGGATCAGTATGTTAACTGTTCATTGTGCCGGAGGCCGGGCTATGCTGGAGGCGGTACGGGAAGGCGTAGAGAAAGGTGCCTCACTGGATGAACGGCCGCTCATCGTCGGTGTGACCCAATTAACGAGCACCACTGAGCAAGTGATGAATGAAGAAATTGGCATACCCGGTTCCATTGAAAAAGCTGTGCTCCATTATGCCTGTCTGGCCCAAAGTTCAGGATTAGACGGGGTGGTGTGTGCAGCCAAAGAAGTGCATCTGATCAAGCGCACCTGCGGTTCCTCTTTTATCACCGTGACACCGGGTATTCGGCCTGCCGGAAGCAAGCGGCACGATCAAGCCAGGGTAGCTTCCCCACAAGACGCACTGCGTCTGGGCAGTGATTTTCTGGTTGTGGGGCGGGCGATAACCCAGGCGAAAGATCCTGTGGCAGCCTATCAAGCTGTGATTAAAGAAATGAACGAGGTGGTCTAGATGAAAGAAAACATAGCCGAAGCGTTACTATCCATCGGTGCAGTTGAACTGAGTCCCCAACAACCTTTTACCTGGTCCTCCGGCATCAAATCTCCCATTTATTGTGACAACCGCCTGACCATGTCTTACCCTGAGTTAAGAAACAAAATCGCCGACGGCCTGGTGACGCTGATCAATGCCCATTATGACCAGCCCACTGTCATTGTAGGCACTGCTACTGCTGGCATTCCCCATGCTGCCTGGGTGGCTGAACGGATGAACCTGCCCATGGCTTATGTCCGTTCCAAAGCCAAAAGCCACGGTAAACAAAACCAGATCGAGGGTGTGATTGCTGCCCAAGACAGAGCTGTTGTCGTAGAAGACTTAATTTCTACCGGAGAGAGTGCCCTGAGGGTAGCGGAAGCGCTTCGTCAAGCAGGAGCGGAAGTTCTGGGGGTGGTTGCTATTTTCTCCTATGAGTTAAAGCAGGCTCAGCGGGCCTTCCAAGAAGCAGGTATTTCCTATATCAGTTTAAGTGATTATCCCACTTTGCTCAGGGTCGCACGGCAAAAAGGAGTGTTAACAGAAGAAGAATTATGTAAACTTAAAGGCTGGAATCCGGAGATACCTGTTTCAAATGAAACACTTTAAACCCTGGTGAGTTGAGGTTATGGTATAAATAATGAACTTGTTTTGATATGATAAGTGATAGTAAGGTTTGTTGACAGTGGGGTAAAACATGCGAACAAAATGGTTAATCATCACTTTAATTGTGGCTGTTTTGGCTACCGGGTGCGCTTGGCTTCAACGGCAAGAGACACCTGGGGCGGATAAGCTGCAAATAGAAACACAAGAGAATCAGCAATTTGAGCAACGCCATGTTGGAAGAGAAGATCCAGACAGCATTGAAGAAGCACCAAAGGATCCTCAAAACAAGGCATCCCTTTCAGTTAATGAACTGCGTATCATGGTTGTGGGGGATATCATGATGCATTTGCCCCAGATCGAAGCGGGCAAAACGGCGGGGGGATACGATTTCTTTCCCTTTTTTGAGAAGGTTCAGCCGTTGTTTGAGCAAGCAGACCTCGTACTGGGCAACCTTGAGACCACGTTTGGCGGGCCTGAACGGGGGTATAGCGGTTATCCACTATTCAGTGCACCCGATGAGCTGGCAGAAAACTTGAAGCAAGCTGGATTTGATGTGATTACAACGGCAAACAATCATGCTTTAGACAGCGGCGAACAAGGTGTTATCCGCACGATCGAAACATTGGAAGCAGCTGGTTTGCAATCCACTGGGACGTTTCGGTGCTGCCCATGGACGAAATGTTAGAGCACCGTTCCTACCCCCAATTAACAGGAAAGGATTATGATCTTCTTCACCACCGTTATCAGCAAACATTGAAGCATGTCTCACCTGCCGAAAAGCTTATTAAGCAAGAGCCGCCGGATCAAATAGATTATTAAAGCCGTACAATATTCATTCTTTACGTTGGATTATCTCTCAACCTTTATTTAATTCTTTTTCCATAGAATGGAGCATCAAGACACGGTAATAAATGTAAGCCCCTAAAACCACGGCGCCGGATAAAAGGAACGGAAGCCAGTAGTTCTCATAAGCAAGGATAATACCGCCTAGATAGGCAGCGGCGGTAGATCCCAAATTTCTTGTAATGGATCGCAAACTGGCATGCATACTGCGCTCTTCATCGGGTGTGGTTTGCATGCTTTGTCCTTCCACCACATTGAACCATGCCACAAAGGCACCGCTGCGAAGCAAAAAGAAGGCAATAAACAGCCATACTGGCAAAAAGATGGCTAAGATCACTGAACTTGCAACAGTTAAAACAAACAAGATAAAGGATATTCTGCGCAATCCCCACCGCTCCAACAAGTAAGGTGTAAGAAATGAGGCTGCTGACAGTACAAGTCCATTTAGGGTTAACAGTGCAGCTACTGCTGTATCGGACCATTCCAGGCGGAACTTGACAATAATATTAAAGTAGGGGACCAAAACGGAAAATGCTGCACCGGCAAAAAAAGAAAACCCCACAAAAATGAGCACGTGGCGGCTGGGGATTGATTGCTTAAAGGAAAAGCGATATTGGCCACAGCGACTCCGTGTTTGTTGTTCAGCTGGTAAGAAAGATCTGGCTAGTGTAACCAGCGTCATGGTGGCAGCCATAACGAGCATCGTTCCTCTGTAGTGCTCATGGGCGGGATCCAGCCAGCGTGGCAAGAGGCCCCCAAGCATTGTTCCCAGACCGGTAAAGAGGGTAAAGACTGCAAACATCATGTTATAGGTTTGAGTTTGCTGTTTTTTTGTTTGACAATAAGCAAATAACAACGGAATCTCAGCGCTCAGCATCATGGCCATTCCTAAAGCCCAGACCAGTTGGGCGAGCAAGAATTGGTGAAAAAAAGATCCACAAGCTATGATATAGTAACTTGCGGCAATCAAACCAAGGCCACTGACCAGTATTTTTTTGCGGCCGACCCGGTCGGCTAAAAGGCCGCAAGGAATGGCAAAGACGGCCATCGCAAACGTGCCCAGAGCCGTCAACTTACCGATTTCCACTTCTGTCATGTTCACACCTAACAGATGAAGGTTGAACAGCAGCGTATACAACCCGAAAGCAATACCTAACAATGGCTCACTCAGCAAAAATTGTTTGACGCCTCTGGGTAAACTTAGCAATTCAGAGATATAGCCTCTCAAAATGGTCTCACTCCATCACAAACAGTATGGGTAAAAGGGGGGAGCAGAATGATGAACCCGCTGTTACATATGGCTGTTGGCACGAGATCCTCCAAGAAATTGGAATTCCTTCATGCTGTCCTTGAACAGTTGGATGTCACAGCTGTGCTGTATCCGCTCAATGTGAGCAGTGGCGTTTCGGAACAGCCGCTTACTTCCCTTGAAACGAAAAAAGGCTCCCTCAACCGAGCCAAGCATGCCTTACAGGCTGAATACAGGGCCTCTTGTGCCATTGGCATCGAGATTGGCTATGAACGGGACAGTCAAGGGCGGTACTCTATATTGTGCTGGGCCAGTATAACAGACCGTCAAGGAAGACAAGTCTCAGCCCAGTCTCAGCCCTTCCTTTTGCCGGTTTACCATCACAATATCTTAACTAAAGACCTGCCTCTGGGACAATTTGTAGATGATTATGTGCGTTTAAGTGCTCCTCACAGACAACAGCAGTATCTGGCTAAGATGATTCGAGACCGCGGGCCGTTCATCAGGCAAGCTATTGAGGCTGCCCTGCTCCAATATGTAAACTATGGTCAATTTTTTGACAACTGAGCATAAAAAATGGCGGAGGAGGGGGGATTCGAACCCCCGCGACGCCATTCGACGCCCTAGCGGTTTTCGAGACCGCCCCCTTCGGCCGCTTGGGTACTCCTCCACTGTTCATGTAATTAGCTTGTGACAATCTATTATTATAAGAGAAACTTACACATATTGCAAGAGGGAATGGGTGACAGAAAAATTAAATAAAAATCCCTCATCAGCTGGGTATGATGAGGGAAGCATGTTAGTCATCAATGATTTGGACGTTTTGTGGCCCCGTTAGAGCTGATAGACTTTGCTGTATTTTTCTTCAAAGTAATCAATCAGGTATTTGGCATTTAAATCTTCCCCAGTCACCTTTTTAATGAGTTCTTGGGGAGTATACAATTTACCGTACTGATGAATGTTTTCTCTCAACCATTCTCTGATGGGCAGAAAGTCTCCGTTGCGGATTTTATCATAGAAATCTGACATTTCTTTGCGGATCGTGTACAGGATTTGGGCAGCATACAGATTGCCCAGAGAATAAGATGGAAAATAGCCAAAACCTCCAAAGGACCAATGTATATCCTGGAGCACGCCCTGTGCATCATCAGGAGGTGTCAGGCCTAAATATTCTTCCATCTTTTGATTCCAAATGGACGGCAAATCATCGACCTCAAGCTCACCTGACATCAGTCCTTTTTCAATTTCATAGCGGATCATGATATGCAAATTATAGGTTAATTCATCTGCCTCTACGCGGATTAAGGAGGGTTCCACTGTATTGATGGCCCGGCAAAATTCTTCAATGGACACATCATTGAACTGGTCCGGGAAGAAGCGTTTCAGATCCTCATAAAAATAAGTCCAAAATTCAAAGCTGCGGCCCACCATATTTTCCAGGAACCGGGATTGTGACTCATGAATGCCCATCGAAGTGCCCCCGCGCAGGACAGTCCCCTCAAACTTGGGGTTTACCCCTTGTTCATACAAGGCATGGCCGCATTCATGGATGGTGCCAAAAATAGCGCTGCGCATATCGTTTTCCATGTAACGGGTGGTAATGCGCACATCTTTCGTGTTAATGCCTACGGCGAAGGGATGGGCACTAACATCCAGGCGGCCAGCATCAAGATCGTAACCTAGTTTGGAGAGAACGAACCGGCTAAATGCTTCTTGTTGTTTAATATCAAATGATTGCTGGAAGATGTCCGTGCGGGGTTTATTGGCCGAGTCCTGAATGCGTGCCAAGAGTTCCGTCGTTTTCGCACGCAGGTCGCCGAACAGCTGATCTAATGTTTTAACCGTGAGGCCGGGTTCATATTCATCAAGAAGGGCATCATAAGGATGTTCTTCAAATCCGTAATAATCAATAAATTTCTTTTTAAAGTCAACGATTTTTTTCAAAGTATCCCGGAACAGAGAAAAATCTTTTTTCTGTCTGGCTTCCACCCAAATGTCCTGTGCTTGCGACGTTAAAACCACATACTCCTTATACTCTTCCGGCGGTATTTTCCTTGACCTGTCATAGTTTCGTTTATACTCTCTCACTTTAGCCCGGGTCATCTCATCTAATTGGGCTTGAGCCTCTGGTTGGCTTAAAGTGTCTAAGCATTCCCCCATCTCTTTGGATAATGAAAGTTGGAACACTTCGGAAGATAAAGTGCCCACAGCTTTTGAACGAAAAGCCCGTCCTTTCTTAGGAGCCCCGGTTTGCAAGTCCCAGTTGGCCAGGGATATCAATTCCTCAAAATGGGAGATCTTTTGATCCAACTGTTCTAGTGTTTCCTTTGCATTTTGCACAGCACGTTGGCTCACACGCAATAACCCCTTTCCTGTTATAAACTGAAGTTTGGTTAGGTAAAATCACCTTTTCTAGTATAGCAAAAGGTAGAAATGGTTCTCAATTTGTTGTACATTAGAATCATCAATAAATATTTTGGGGGACTGGAGCATGTTGTCGACTGTTCTTGTGGGTGTTGGAGACGCCATCATTTTGCTTATCTTTGTTATATTAGGCGGTATGGAACACGGCATGGCCATCAGCCCCGGTTTTGTGCTCAACACAGCATGGCCTTTCCTGCTCAGCTGGTTTGTGGTCGGCACCGCTACGGGAGTTTTTCGTCCCGCTGTACTTCACCAGCCCAGACAAGCGTTGAAGACAGTATCCATCACTTGGTTGGTGGCCGGTATACTTGGACTGGCCATCAGAGGTTTGCTGGAACAGGCTGTACCATCTGTGCCGTTCATACTGGTCACACTTGGGTTTAATTATGTGCTGCTCACTGGCTGGAGAGTGATCCTCGCCTTTGTCTGCTCCAGATAGTCGACTAAATCTTAAACAAAGGAGTTTTAGGAGGCAGTGATGAATAAGACGTTGTTAACTGATCTTTACCAAATCAATATGATGTATGCTCATTATAAAAATGGCAAATTGAATCAGCAAACGGTCTTTGACCTCTATTACCGTACAAATCCTGGTCAGAGCGGCTATGCCATCGCGGCAGGATTGGAGCAGGTGGTGGACTACATCTGCCAACTCTCCTTTACAGAGGAAGACATTGCCTATTTACGGTCAGTTGAGCGTTACGATGAGAACTTTATAGATTATTTAAAACAATTCAGATTTACAGGGGAGATTTATGCCGTCCCAGAAGGTACAGTGGTCTTTCCCCATGAGCCCCTGCTTAGGGTCAAAGCCCCGATAGGGGAAGCCCAATTGATTGAGACAGCCGTTTTAAACATCATCAATCATCAAACATTGATTGCCACCAAAGCTTCCCGTATTACCGAAGCAGCTGGAGGCGGATTGGTGATGGAATTCGGACTGCGCCGGGCGCAGGGACCTGATGCCGGCGTTTATGGTGCAAGGGCAGCTTTTATAGGAGGAGTCCAAGCCACTTCAAACGTGCTGGCCGGAAAAAAATTTGGCATACCGGTCAAAGGTACCCATTCCCATGCTTATGTGCAAAGTTATCCGTCTGAGTATGAGGCATTCTTAGCTTTTGCCCGCACCTTTCCGCACAATTGTATTTTGCTTGTCGATACCTACGACACCTTGAACAGCGGTGTGCCTAATGCTATTAAAACCTTTAAAAAAATGAAAGAGGAATTGGGCGATAAATTTAAGAATTATGGCATCCGGCTGGACAGCGGCGATTTGGCTTATTTGTCCAAAGCAGCCAGAAAGATGCTGGACGAAGCCGGTTTTGAGGATGCAATCATTGTGGCTTCCAGCGACCTAGATGAATATTTGATCAGGGATTTAAGGGCGCAAGGGGCTCAAATCGATGCCTGGGGTGTAGGCACTAATTTAATCACATCCAGGGATTGCCCAGCTCTGGGCGGGGTGTATAAACTGGTTGCTGAGGAAGAAAACGGCCGTTTAGTCCCTAAAATCAAAGTGAGTGAAAACCCGCAAAAAATTACCAATCCCGGGTATAAGAAAGTGGTTCGCTTTTATGACCGCAATTCTAAACAGGCGCTGGTCGATTTAATCATGCTGGCAGAAGAGCCGATTCCGACTGAGTCTTTTATTGCGTTTGATCCCGTTAACACTTGGAAACGCAAAACAGTGGAAAACTTTGAGGCCAGAGAGCTGCTGGCGCCCATTTTCAAGAATGGAGAACTTGTGTGTGAGCTTCCGGATTTAACAGAAATTCAACGCTACGCTCAACGGGAAAAGGAGCGGTTTGCCCCTGAAATCAGACGACTAATCAATCCCCATGTCTATCACGTTGACCTTTCTCACCAATTGTGGGAATTGAAGCACCGTTTACTATCACAGGCTAAACAGCTCCGCACATGAACATGAATCTTATAACGGTGTGCCCAGGTCTGTGTAGTTGTGGCAGGCACGGACGATGAAGCAGCATGCGTGTTTGCCCTGTTTGCAGAACGTTTTGTGCAAGCCGCAGCATCTTTAAGCTTTTTGATGTTTCTGAATCCATTCCAATATCATATCAAACGGCTGGTTGTCCTTGACCTCTGTGAAGGCCTGAAAGGGACAACCTTTTTCTTTGAGACGGGAGGGTATCGTTGGCAACGTAAATTGTTCCGGTCTTAACCCGTTGTCCACTTCATCCCAGTATAAAGGCGTCGCGACAAGTGCATCCGGGTTTGCCCGCGGGGAATAAGGGGCAATGATCGTTTTGCCAGGTGCGTGTTGCACATAGTCGATATACAGGCGGCCGCGGCGGTTCTTCTTCAACCGTTCAATCGTAAACAGTCCGGGTTGCTCGGATACCAGAAAGCGCGCAACAAATGCGGTGAACAAGCGTGTTTGCTCGTAGGTATAAGTGTTTTCTGCAAGCGGGATATAGACTTGCAGTCCCTTGTTGCCTGATGTTTTGATAAATGACTTTAAGTCGAGTTTGTCAAATAAGTCCTTCATCATCATGGCCGCCTTGACAGCCAACTGAAAGTGTTTCCTGTGGGGCGGGTCCAGGTCAAAGACGATCTCCGAGGGGTTGTCTGTGTCAAGGGGTTGAAACGGAACATGAAACTCAAGTGCCAACTGATTGCCCAGCCAGATGAGCGTGGCTAAATCGGAACAAACAATGTAGTTGATCCCTTCATGGGTATCTGTCTGCACGAATGGAGGGGCATAGGGAGGGCAATTTTTCTGATAGAAGGATTCTCCGCTGATCCCGTGGGGATAACGGATCACGGTCAGGTGTCTCCTTGCTAAGTAAGGCAGCATATATTCGGCTGTCTCCGACAGATAATGCAAGTATTGTGACTTATTAATTCCCATCTCTGGCCAAACCGTTTTATTCAAGCTGGTCAGGTCAACCAGGTGCCCGTTTATGTTGATCGTCTGCCGCTGTTGATCAGTTTTGACCATGTACAATCCTCCCAATAAACGTCTGTCCGAAAACCGGTAAAACGGGGCTCCCGCAGTTGCTGTTTATAAACCTCCAAAAATTTGATATCCACACACAAACTGGGCTCCATCTTGACCATGGAGCCGGTTTCCTCTGTTTTATTGTTTTTGATAATCTCCAGCAGAGCCCGACGTTCAGCCTCCCTCAAACCATGTGAAAACAAGCCGACCGGATATACCTCCCTGTCCCGTAAAACGCCCACATGAAAGTAGCCATTCTGTTTGTCGTAACCAGTAATAAAACACGTGGCCACCTTATAGTTTTTGATCTTCAACCAATCAGTGGTCCGCTTACCGCTTTGCCAAACGCTGCTGACCCGTTTGGCTACAATGCCTTCTGCATCATTCGCAATCACCGTCTCCCATAGTGCGTCCGGATGATCATACGGCTTTGCCCAGCCGATAGAAGGGAAGGGGACTCTAGACTTGGATTGAGGCTGGGCAAGGGAGTCCAGCAAATGTTCCAGCCGCCTTTTCCGGTCCAGATAAGATTCACGGCGGAAATCTTTTCCTTTTAAGTACAGAAGATCAAAGCAAATAAATGTAGCCGGCTTGTCAAATGCAGCGCGGGCAATTTTTTCAGGGGAACGCAAACGGCCGCGGTGCTGGATCAGGCTGAAGTCCGCTTTGACAGGGGAGGCAAGAATGCAAAGCTCACCGTCCAAAATAAGGGGTAGCTGTTCTTCTAGCTGTGGGGATAAACGCAGGAAGGCCTCCACAATCTCAGGAAAAAGGGAGTTGTACAGATGGCCATTGCGGCTGACAATCTGCACGCCGTCGTTTGAGCAATACAGGATAGCCCGGTAGCCATCAAACTTAAGTTCATACCGCCACTCTGCTCCTGCCGGAATGATGGAGGATAGAGTCGGGAGCATGGGTGAGAGGGCGGGAAGTGTTTGAATTGCATCATTCATGATGTTTTGGCCTTCTTTTTGGTCGTGCGCCGGCGTTTTGTCTTTTTCTTTGTTTGCTGGATACTTTCCTGCAGTGCATCCATCAGGCTCTTAATATCAGTTTCAGGCACTTCCCTGGCAATCTTAATTTCATTTCCTGTAATCTTGTTTTCAATCATGTCCTTTAATTTGGCCCGGTACTCATCTGTATATTTTTCCGGTTCAAAGTCGGTGGTGAGCTGTTCAATCAGCTGCTTGGCCATTTTTAACTCTTTTTCTTCAAGGTCCAGGTCGACGAGTCCAGGAACGTGATCCACAGGACGAATCTCATCGGGATAATGCAGGGTTTCAATCAAGAGAGCCTTCTGATACACCCGGATAGCGGCCAGTTGTTCTTTAGCCCGTAAAATAAACTTGGCCATGGCCACTTTTTCTGTTTCCTCCATGGCCCTCTTTAACAATGTATATGCTTTTTCTCCGTTCTCTGTTGGACCAAGGAAGTACGAACGGTTAAAGTATATGGGATCAATCTCTTTTAATTGGATAAAATCAATGATGTCGATCGTTTTGCTTTTAGCAGCGGCAATCGCTTCCAGTTCATCATCGTCAAGGACAACAAAATGGCCTTTGTCATACTCATACCCTTTGACAATCTCGTCCTGGTCCACTTTTTCTTCGCACACCGGGCACACTTTATCGTATTTAATGGGTGTATGACACTCCTGGTGCAATTGACGCAGATGGATTTGTTTACTTTCAGTAGCAGCAAAAAGCTTGATGGGGATGTGAACCAAGCCGAAGCTGATAGACCCTTTCCAGATTGTATGCATGACCAGACGCTCCTTTGACTCTTCCTGTGGTTAGCATGCCACTCTGTCCTGCGCTTGATAAGGGTAAGATTTACCTTAAAAAAGCATCGGTACGTTGAGAGCGCTGACGGCCATGCTTCAGGCATCAGGGGAGGCGTTGGTCATTAGTTTGGCTACAATTTCTTTATCCGGGGTTACAAAAAGGGTTTTGTGCTGTTCGTAAATGACAAAGCCTGGTTTGGCCCCTTTAGGTTTGCGCACATATTTGACCAGGGTGTAGTCCACTGGAACCTGGCTTGACTCCCGGGCTTTGCTAAAATAAGCGGCCAAAACCGCCGCTTCCCGCAACGTGGTTTCTCCATAGTTTTGGCTGCGGATCACCACATGGGAACCGGGGATATCCTTGGTATGCAGCCAGGTATCGTGAGGGGAAGCCAGACGCATTGTTAAATAATCGTTTTGTTTATTGTTCCGTCCGACCAGAACAGGGATGCCTTCAGATGAGTAAAACGTTGCCGGTTTAGGTTGCGTCTGTTTCTGTTTTTTATGGCGTTTGCCCCGTTCGCGCAGATAGCCCTGTTCGGTGAGCTCTTCACGTATCTCCTCAATGTCAGACCAGGAGGCCTGTTCCAGCTGGTGCAGGAGCGTTTCCAAATAGACCATTTCTTCCTTGGTTTTATTCAGCTGTTCAGTTGCCATCTCTTTGGCCACCTTGGCCTTGTTATATTTTTTGAAGTAGCGCTGGGCATTTTCACTGGGCTCCAGCTCAGGCTCCAGAGGAATGGTGACGGTGCCCCCCTGTTCATCGTAGTAATTAACCACTTCTATTTCTGTTGCCCCCCGCTTAATCTGGTGCATATAAGCGGTCAAAAGTTCTCCGTACAAGCGGTATGTGTCGGCTTGTTCGCTCTCTTTCAAGGTTTGTTCCAGTTTAGTCAGCTTCTTCTTGTTTTTGTTGATTTCTGCTGTAAGACGTTTGATCAGGTCATTGGCTGTCTGTTTCAGCCGGTCTGTCCTTACTTTTTCTGTAAAATAAGTGTCCAGCATTTTGCTCAAGGTGCTATACCGGGTGGGCTTGGCGTCCACATGGGCCAGTGGAAACAGGTAAAAGAGAGATTTTTGGTCTGTTTCCATGATGGCCGGCTCATAATCTTTGGCTTTGATCTTGCCGATCAGCCGGGAAAAACTGTCCCACACTTGATCCTGCCTGGGCAAGCCGGCTTGATGAACGATCTCTTTGGCCAACAGGGGGCTGATGCCTTTAAAGTGCCGTACAATTTGCTGGTCTAGTTTTCCCTGGTTGAAATCCAGTTTGCGCAAAAACATCTCTTTGGTGATTTCAAATGGGTTCAGCTTGCCTTGATCAGGCGGGGATACATAGGGTCGCCCGGGCAAAACAACCCGGTACTGGTTAACGGAAGATGGAACGTGATGAATACTGTCAATGATTTTTTCAGTTTCCGGGTCAATCAAGATGATATTGCTGTGCCGACCCATGATTTCAATCACCAGGCGCTTAACCATGAAATCTCCGATCTCGGTTTTTGAGCGGACATCAATCCAGACAATCCGTTCCGCTGCTGGTTGATGCAAACGCTGGATGATGCCGCCTTCTAAATATTTGCGTAACACCATGCAAAACATAGGGGCTTGTTCTGGATTTGGCAACTGTTCATCCGTAAAATGCAAACGGGGATAGGTAGGGTTGGCCGAGACGAGCAACCGGTGGTTCTTACCCTGGGCGCGAATATGAAGCACAATATCGCGTTCAAAGGGCTGATAAATTTTGGTGATCCGTCCGCTCTTTAATATCTGCATTTCTTCCAGCAAGGCATGTATCATCATTCCGTCAATGGCCATCAGCTTTACCTCCATGTTGAAAGATACATTTTATGTTAACACGCAGTCATTTAAAGTCAATAACCTTACCGGCATTAACTTTTTATCATGTTTCCCCTGCCTGCCGAATAAAGTTAGCTTAGGGACAAACTTAACAAGCTGTGGGGTGAAACATTTGAAATGGTATGTTCAGGATGAACGGGCACTTGAACAAACGCTGCAGACCAATTTAGAAGAGGGCTTAAGCCACAAAGAAGCAGATAAAAGACTGCAAAAAGTGGGTTACAACGAGCTGGAAGACGGGCAGCGCATCTCTGCCTTTGCGCTTTTACTTGGCCAGTTTAAAGACTTTATGGTGCTTGTCTTGCTCATGGCCACGCTGATCTCAGGGTTGTTGGGGGAGTATACTGACGCCATCACCATCATTGCTATCGTGATATTAAATGCTATTTTAGGTTTTATACAAGAATTTCGGGCGGAAAAGTCATTGCAAGCACTCAAGGAGTTAACAGCGCCAACAGCCCATGTGATCCGGGACGGGAAGCTGACTGAAATTCCAGCAGCCGAACTGGTGCCAGGGGATATTGTTTATTTTGAAGCAGGAGACCGCATTCCCGCTGATTTAAGGTTGATAGAGACGAAGGGTGTTTATGTGGAGGAATCTGCTTTAACCGGGGAATCGGTGCCTGTTCAGAAAGATGAAAGGGTGATGCATAGCGAAGAGGCAGTGAGCTTGGGAGACCAGCACAATATGGCTTTTATGGGAACGATGGTGACACGCGGTTCGGGGCAAGGTGTTGTGGTGGCTACGGGCATGGCCACACAAATGGGTCAAATCGCTTCCCTGATTTCCACCACTGAATCTGTGCAGACCCCCCTGCAGCTCCGATTGGAACAACTTGGCAAAGTGCTGATATCTGTGGCCTTGTTCCTCACAGCAGTGGTGGTTGTAACCGGGATCTGGCACGGCCATGACACCTATAAGATGTTCCTGGCCGGGGTGAGTCTGGCCGTGGCCGCCATTCCGGAAGGATTACCCGCCATTGTAACTATTGCTCTGGCATTGGGTGTGCAGAGGATGATCAAGCGCAGGGCCATTGTGCGCAAGCTTCCTTCGGTTGAAACACTTGGTTGCGCGTCAGTGATCTGCTCTGATAAAACAGGAACTTTGACTCAGAACAAGATGACAGTGACCCATATTTGGACCAACAACGAATTAATCGAGGTAACAGGTACAGGTTATGAACCTTTTGGAGAGTTCAAACTAAATAATCAACCGGTATCTTTTGACAGCAGGCCCTATGTCAAGCAGATGCTGGAGATGGGGGTATTGTGTAATAACACCCTGTTGGAGAAGGTGGAAGAACCGGAAGGGGTATTTAAGAAAAAAGCCAGCTTTTGGGATATTACTGGTGACCCTACCGAAGGAGCTTTAGTGGTGGCAGGGGCCAAGGCCAATGTGTGGAAAGTGGAACTGGATCACGCCTATCCCCGCTTGGAGGAATTTCCCTTTGACTCTTCCCGCAAAATGATGTCGGTTCTTATCCGCTATAAAGGGGATCAACGCTATGTCATTACCAAGGGCGCACCGGATGTTTTAATTGAACGCTGCAGCCGCGTGTTTTGGAACGGGAAGGTTACGGTCCTGACACCAACGATAAAAAGGGAAATTTTAGAGGCCAACGAAAGGCTGGCTAAAATGGCCTTGCGCAACCTGGCTATTGCTTACCGGACTGTTTCAGCCACCGAAACGGTCAGAAATGAAGAAGAGGCTGAACAGCAACTAGTCTTTGTCGGTCTGTTTGGGATGATTGATCCGCCTAGGCAGGAAGTGAAAGAGGCGATTAAGGAGTGCAAACGGGCCGGAATTAAAACGATCATGATCACTGGTGATCACCAGAAAACAGCTGAAGCGATTGCTTTCCAATTGGGTATTTTAAGCCATGGGCAGCGCTCGTTGACCGGGAGCCAGTTAGAACGGATGAATGATAAACAGTTTCACAATATGGTGGAAGAAGTCACTGTCTATGCTCGTGTCTCACCTGAACATAAACTGCGCATTGTCAAAGCATTGCAGGCTAAAGGACATGTTGTCGCTATGACCGGTGACGGAGTGAATGATGCACCGGCCATTAAAGCTGCAGATATTGGCATTGCGATGGGGATTACGGGGACGGATGTAACCAAAGAAGCATCCTCTCTGATTCTGAGCGATGACAATTTTGCCACGATTAAGGCGGCTATTGAGGAAGGGCGGAACATATACGAAAATATCCGCAAATTTATCCGCTATATGCTGGCTTCCAATGTGGGAGAAATTTTAGTCATGTTTTTGGCCATGCTCATGGCCATGCCCCTTCCCCTCGTTCCGATCCAGATTTTATGGGTGAACCTGGTCACAGATGGACTGCCAGCGATGGCCCTTGGTGTGGACCGGGCGGAAGGGAATGTGATGAACCGTCCGCCCCGGGATAGGCGGGAGAGCATTTTTGCCAATGGATTAGGGTGGAAAATCATTTCCCGTGGATTTTTGATCGGTTTAACCACCCTGGCTGCTTTTTGGATCACGCTGGAACAACAACCTGATGACCTCACCAAAGCCCAAACCATTGCCTTTGCTACGCTGGTCATGGCCCAGTTGATCCATGTTTTTGATTGCCGCAGTGATAAATCCATTTTCAGCCGCAATCCCTTTGAAAACAAGTGGTTGCTGGTGGCCGTTGGCGTGTCTACCTTGATGCTGGTTGGCGTGATCCATATGGAAGTTATGCAACCCATTTTTAAAACAACGGCATTGTCCCTTGTGGAGTGGTTGTTCGTGCTTGCTATGGCCGCTATTCCCTCTGTGATTTTAGGCTTTTCTCACGTGTTTCGAAGGGGATAAAGATGAGACAATAATGATCAGACAACATCATTGATACTGGGCCCCTGTCCCGTAAGCAGTCTGTCGGTATGTAAACAGCCTTGGCGGGGAGGGGACGTCTCTTTTTTACTTGTAACCTTTACAAAAATTGATTAGAATGTTGAATGGAAGTGATGTTGCATGAGGAGCATGACCGGATACGGCAGGCAAGAAACGGTGATTGGGGACCTCCGTTGTACAATTGAGGTCAAATCTGTCAATCACCGCTTTTGTGAAGTGTCTGTCCGCATGCCAAAAGCATTGAGCCAATATGAAGAAGCGATTAAAAAATGTGTCACCAGCCAGATTCAAAGGGGACGAATTGAGGTATATATTCACCTGCATACTGAGCAATGGTCGGGGCGCAAAGTGCAAGTCGACTGGGGACTGGCGGAAGCGTATTACCAGGCGCTGTGCAGCTTAAAGGAACGTTACGGCCTGTCTGGTTCCTTAACACTCAATGAGTTGTTGCAACTGCCTGATCTGATCTCCCTTGAAGAGACCGAAGATATGGAACCCTATAAGGAAGGGCTTCTGGAGGGGGTCAGCCAGGCTGTAGACAAGCTGGTGGCCATGCGTGAGCAAGAGGGTGCAGCCCTGGCCAAAGATTTAGAACAACGGAATCAGACCGTTTTGTTAACGGTAAACAAAATAGAAGCTTATGCGCCCCAGGTGAAAGCGCACTATCAACAATGTTTGGAGCAGCGGGTCAGGGAATTTCTCCAAAACAGGGCGGAAGTAGATGAATCCCGCCTGTTGACAGAAGTGGCCGTCTTCGCCGATAAAGCGGATATTAGTGAAGAGTGCACAAGACTCAGAAGCCATTGCCGACAGTTTAAGGATTTGCTGACAAGTGAAGGGCCTGTGGGACGTAAATTGGAGTTTCTCGTCCAGGAAATGAACCGGGAAGTCAATACCATTGGTTCAAAAGCCCAAGCCATTCAAATCAGTCAATGGGTGATTGAACTGAAAAGCCAGCTCGAAAAAATAAGGGAACAAGTTCAAAATGTAGAATAACGGGCTCTAATGAGCCGGCAGGAGGTTAATGGTTTGTCTATCCAATTGATTAATATTGGTTTCGGCAATATTGTCAATGCCAACCGGATTATTTCAATTGTCAGCCCCGAGTCACAACCGATCAAGCGTTTTATCAACCAGGCAAAGGAACGTCAAATGTTAATTGATGCCACATATGGCAGGCGTACGCGGGCTGTGATCATCATGGACAGCGACCACGTGATTTTGTCTGCCGTGCAGCCGGAAACCGTTGCCCAGCGCCTTGGCTCAACTCGCGAAGATATTGTGGTAGAGTAAAAGACATTGTGGAAGAATAAGGATTCATGGAGGTTATCATGGAAGCAAAAGAACAAGGACTGCTGATTGTTTTGTCTGGCCCATCCGGGGTAGGGAAAGGTACAGTCTGTGCCGCTTTGAGGAAAAGGGACGTTCCCTTTACTTACTCGGTTTCGGTGACCACACGTCCCCCCCGGGAAGGGGAAGTGGACGGCGTCAATTACTTCTTTAAAACCAAAGAGGAATTTGAAGACATGATCAAGCGTGATGAATTCCTGGAATGGGCCCGGTATGTCAACCATTACTACGGGACGCCACGTCGGTACGTTGAGGAGCAACTGAATGCGGGACGTGACGTGCTTCTGGAGATTGAAGTGCAAGGCGCTCTGCAGGTAAAGAAAAAATTCCCCCAAGGAATCTTTATTTTTCTGGTACCGCCCAGCTTAAAAGAGCTTGAGCAAAGGATTGTCTCCAGAGGAACCGAATCCCGTGATGTGATCCACAACCGCATGGTTGTTGCCCGGGAGGAACTGGAAATGATGAAGCATTATGATTATGTGGTTGTGAATGATAAAGTTGAGTTGGCCTGTGACCGTATTGAAGCGATCATATTAGCCGAACATTGTAAAAGGGAACGCATGATGAAACATTACATCACTGCTTTGAAGGAGGCAGAATAAAATGCTGTACCCTTCCATTGATGATCTGATGAAAAAAGTAGACTCCAAGTATAAATTAGTGACTTTGGCCGCTAAAAGAGCCAGAGAATTGCGTGACAAAGGAAATCCTTACATTAAGGATCCAAAGTCTCACAAATATGTGGGAGTAGCTCTGGAAGAAATTATTTCTGGTTACATTACTTATGAAGAGGAAAAACAATCTGAAAAATAAGTGATGACACAACCATAACAACCGTTAAGGTTGTTATTTTTTTAAGAAGAAATGGGGGATTTGTGTGGGTGTCAAAGGTAAAACCATTGTTCTAGGGGTAACGGGTGGGATTGCGGCTTATAAGGCCTGTATCATTTGCAGTCAATTGCAGCAAAAGGGAGCCCGCATACGGGTCATTATGACTCACTCGGCAACCCGGTTTGTTCAGCCCTTAACCTTTCAAACCTTGTCCCATCATCATGTTTACACCGACACGTTTGAAGAACATGACCCGTCCGGGGTGGCTCATATTGATTTAGCGGATGAGGCGGACTTGTTTTTAATTGCACCAGCGACCGCCAATATCATTGGGAAATTGGCCAACGGCATAGCTGATGATATGCTCTCCACCACCCTGCTGGCCACCCAGGCACCGGTGTGGATGGCACCGGCCATGAATGGTCACATGTATGAACATCCTGCTGTACAAGAAAACATAACCAAACTGAAAGTGCGAGGCGTACATCTGATTGAACCGGGCTCCGGTCTTTTGGCCTGCGGTTATGTGGGCAAAGGACGCATGGCGGAACCGGAGGAAATTATAAGCGCAGTGGAACAATATTTTGAAACGGGAAACCCGCAGGGAGAACCGGTTGGTGATAAAGCAGTTAAACACTGGTGGCAAGGCAAAAGGGTGCTTGTCACGGCAGGGCCAACCCAGGAACCACTGGATCCCGTCCGGTATTTAACCAATCACTCATCGGGAAAAATGGGGTATGCCCTAACCAAAGTGCTGGCTGGAATGGGAGCTGAGGTTGTTCTGGTTTCGGGTCCCACAGCACTTGATGTTCCCCAGGGGGTAAAGAAGTATATCTCCGTTGTTACAGCGGATGAGATGTACCAAGCAGTGCTGCGTCATTACTCTTCCGTTGATGCGGTGTTCAAAGCTGCTGCCGTGGCCGATTATCATCCGATAAACAAGTCAGAACAAAAAATTAAAAAAGATGCGGAGGAAATCACAATCACCTTCAAAAAAAACAAAGATATTCTCAAAGCGCTGGGGGAACGCAAAAAGGGGCAAATATTGGTCGGTTTTGCTGCTGAAACCCATGATCTGGACATATATGCCCGTGCCAAACTGCAAAACAAGAATTTAGACTTTATTGTCGCCAACAATGTGTCTAAGGAAGGGGCCGGTTTTGGCACGGATACCAACGCCGTCACCATTTATGACCGGTGGGGCGGAAAAGTGGATGTGCCGCTTTTGCCCAAGGAAGAAGTGGCTTACCAAATTGTGAAGGTGGTGGCTGAGCGGCATGGGCTGCATAAGGAATGATAACCTGCCTGCTGGTGGCCCCATTGCCGAGGTGATTGTGGACGTTCCTGTTCTTGGTGCTGACAAGCCCTATGATTATCGTATTCCCCCGGATCTTTCCGGTCAGGTCCAGCCAGGATCAAGGGTCGCGGTTCCTTTTGGCCCGCGGAAAGTGCAAGGTTACGTCATAAACATTAAGGGGAAAGAAACGCATCAGGGTCAGTTAAAACATATAGAAGCTGTTTTAGATGACCAGCCGCCTTTAACCGAGGAGCTGTTAGCCCTGTCTGAATGGATGAGTGAAAAATATGTTTGCTTTAGAAGCACAGCCATTCAGGCCATGTTGCCCAGCGCCTTAAAAGCAAGAACCTCGAAAGAAGTGATTGAGAGCCCAAGCGGAGAAAAACAAGTGGTATATGAGATCAGTGACAATGTTACCGCGAGGCGCGTCTCTTATGTAACCTTGTTAAAAGAAGCAAAAGATGTGCCGCGTTTGTTGCAGGAACTCCCTAAACAAGCGTTGAAACAACGGGCTATTCTCGGCTATCTTTTGGAGCATGAGGGTAAAGTGATGTTGACGGAGCTCCTTCAAGCCTGTCAGGCTTCCAGGTCGTCAGTTCAGTCCTTGCAGGAGAAAGGAATTGTGACCATCGCAACGGAAGAAGTGGAACGGGATCCCTATGCCGGGCGGTCATTTGCTAAAACCGATCCCTTGCCCCTGACCCCAGCTCAAAAAGAGGTTTTTGGCCATATTATCAAGGCCATAGAAAAAGAACAGTTTCAAACCTATTTGTTGCATGGTGTAACAGGAAGTGGGAAGACTGAGGTATATTTGCAGGCGATTGCCCATGTGCTGAAAAAGGGAAAAGAAGCTATTGTGCTTGTGCCCGAAATTTCCCTTACCCCCCAGATGGTAGAGCGGTTTAAGGGACGCTTTGGCGACCAGGTGGCGGTGGTCCATAGCCGGTT
Organism: Caldalkalibacillus thermarum; assembly: GCF_014644735.1. Taxonomy (NCBI): domain Bacteria; kingdom Bacillati; phylum Bacillota; class Bacilli; order Caryophanales; family Bacillaceae; genus Caldalkalibacillus; species Caldalkalibacillus thermarum. Next base: position 47,656 of record NZ_BMKZ01000003.1, read on the forward strand.
GTCTGTAGGGGAGCGATATGATACCTGGAGGAAAATCCGCAATGGCCAAGCTAAGATTGTGATTGGTGCCCGCTCCGCCTTGTTTGCTCCATTTGAGAGACTGGGACTTATTATTATCGACGAAGAACATGAAAGCTCATACAAGCAGGAGGAAAATCCTAGATACCATGCCAGGGATGTGGCAATTTTCAGAGGTCAGTATCATCAAGCTCCCGTTATTTTAGGGAGTGCTACACCGAGTTTAGAAAGTTACGCCCGGGCCCGCAAAAACGTTTATACCCTGTTGTCCTTAAAGGAACGGGTTCATGGACGAGCACTTCCGAAAGTGGAAGTGGTGGACATGCGTCAGGAGCTGCAGTCAGGCAACCGGACTTTATTCAGCCGCCATCTGTACCAGAAGATAGAAGAACGCCTGGAGCGGAAAGAACAGATGGTCCTGTTTATTAACCGCAGAGGATTCTCCACCTTTGTGATGTGCAGAGACTGTGGATTTGTGCTGCAATGTCCCCACTGTGACATTTCCTTGACTTATCATAAAGTGAATCATACGTGCCGCTGCCACTATTGCGGCCATACTGAGCGCCAGCTGATGAGGTGTCCCAACTGCCAAAGTGAACACATTCGTTTTTTTGGTACAGGTACCCAAAAAGTAGAAGAAGCATTGGCACAAACATTTCCAGGTATCCGCGTCATTCGGATGGATGTGGATACCACCAGGCGCAAAGGTGCACACGAAAAACTGCTTCATGCTTTTGGCCAGCACAAGGCAGATTGTCTTTTGGGCACCCAGATGATTGCCAAAGGATTAGACTTCGACAATGTAACGTTGGTAGGCGTTATTGCGGCTGATTCTATGCTGCACTTGCCTGATTTTAGGGCAGCTGAACGGACGTTTCAACTGCTGACCCAAGTGAGCGGACGGGCCGGCCGTCGCCAGAAACCAGGGGAAGTTGTCATTCAGACCTATACACCTGACCATTACAGCATCCAATGTGCCAGCCAGCATGATTATCACACTTTTTATGAGCAAGAGATGCGTTATCGTTTTCAAAAAGGCTATCCTCCTTTTTATTATCTCAGTTTGCTCTTATTTTCCCATCCGGATTTAACCTATTGCATCAAAGCGGCAGAGGAAGCTGCCAACTGGCTGAAACCCAGGCTTTCTAAACAGAGTCAGGTTTTAGGCCCCGTTGCCGCGCCAATTCCTAAGATAAAGGATAGATATCGGTACCAGTGCATGATAAAATATAAAAACGAGTCCCAACTTAGCCGGTTACTCATGGAGCTGTTCTATTACATGCAGCCTCACATAGCCAAATATCACTTGCAACTTCAGATTGATATGGAGCCTCAAGTGATTTTGTGATTAAAAGGAGTGAACACAACTTGGGCGTACGCGCAATTGTCAAATATCCTGACCCTGTTTTACGGGAAAAAGCGGTTGAAGTTAAACGTATTGACGAACGTTTTCATCGTTTGCTGGATGATATGGCTGAAACGATGTATGCGGCTGAAGGAGTTGGTTTGGCTGCTCCCCAAGTGGGGATTTCCAAACGGGTATTTGTGGTGGACGTTGGTGATGAAAATGGATTGCTTGAATTTATTAATCCGGAGATTATTGTCAAGGAAGGGGAACAAATCGGCCCGGAAGGCTGTCTCAGTATACCCGGAGTAAATGGTGAAGTGCGCCGGGCCCAAAAAATTAAAGTGCGTGCGATAGACCGGAACGGTGAGACGTTTGAATTGGAGGCCGAGGATCTGCTGGCCAGAGCCATTCAGCATGAACTGGATCATTTGAACGGGGTCTTGTTTATAGATATTGCGGAGAGAATTTATGATAAGGAGAATGAGCAATCCTCCTCTTAACACTTGTTTTAGCGTGACCATGAAAGGAGCAGCTGCTATGAAAATCGTGTTTATGGGCACGCCTGATTTCGCTGTGCCCTCTCTGTCCATGTTAATCGAAAATGGGTATCACGTGGCCGGAGTGGTGACTCAGCCAGACCGCCCTAAAGGAAGAAAGCGCCAGCTCGCCCCTCCGCCTGTCAAACAGGCGGCTCTTCGTTATCATTTGCCTGTGCTGCAGCCCGATACACTTAAAGATCGCGATGTGCTTAACCAATTAAAGGACTGGGCACCTGACCTGATTGTGACAGCCGCATTTGGCCAGCTGTTGCCCCCGGAGGTTTTGCAGCTGCCTCCCTTGGGCTGCATCAATGTCCATGCCTCTTTGCTGCCAAAGTACAGGGGAGGGGCTCCCATTCACCGGGCCATTATGAATGGGGAAAAGGAGACCGGGGTAACGATCATGTACATGGTTGAAAAACTGGATGCAGGAGATATCCTCACCCAGGTCCGCGTCCCCATTGACGACCACGATGATGTGGGAACTTTACATGATAAGCTGAGTCAAGGAGGGGCTGAACTGTTAATTCAAACGCTGCCGCGGCTAGAGAGAGGAGAGATCTCTCCCATCCCACAAGATGACGCTTTGGCCACCTACGCACCCGTCATTAAACGGGAAGATGAGCGGATTGATTGGTCCAAGCCCCATCATGCCGTTTACAATCACATCCGCGGTTTGCGCCCCTTTCCGGTAGCCTTTACCACTGTTAACGGGCAACCTTTGAAGGTGTGGAAAGCAATAAAAACGGATCAGGAGCAGCAAAACTTTGCTTCAGGGACCATTTACCGTTTGGACGAGACAGGGATTGGCGTGGTATGCGGAGATGGTGTAGGACTCATTTTAACCGAGATTCAACCGTCCGGAAAAAAAAGGATGTCTGCCGCTGATTTTTTGAGAGGGGCAGGAGCCGAGTGGCGCATTGGTCAGCGCCTGGGAACTTAAATTTACTTGGCAACTTGAAGACTTGGAAACGGGAGTAGAACAATGGCAAATCCAAGAGCATTGGCCCTTGATGTTTTAATCAAGGTAGAAGAACAAAAAGCATACAGTCACTTAGTGTTGAATCAAGTATTAAACAAGCACCGCCAGCTTGATTTGCGGGATCGCCATTTGTTGACGGAGCTTGTTTACGGCACTATTCAGCACCAGCGGCTCTTAGATTTCTATTTGGAGCCTTATCTCAAGCAGGGAATGGCTAAGTTGGATGTATGGGTAAAGCAATTGTTAAGGCTTAGTGCTTATCAATTATTTTTTTTGACCCGAATTCCATCCTATGCGGTGGTAAATGAAGCGGTAAAACTGGCTAAAAAACGGGGGCACCGCGGAATCCAGGGACTGATCAACGGGGTACTGCGCAATCTGTTGCGCGAGCCCAAGCGTTCACTTGACACCATTTGCGATCCTGTGGAGCGTATTGCCGTTGAAACTTCCCATCCCACATGGCTGGTGGCCCGCTGGACAGAACAATTCGGATTAAAAACAGCGCAAGAGATATGCCGGGCGAACAATGAACGCCCAGTTTTAACGGTTCGTGTCAACCCGTTAAAAGCATCCAAACAAGAAGTGATGGACCACTTAAGAGCGTTGGGATATCATGTCAGTGAAACGGCCGTAGCCCAACAAGGGCTGAGAGTGGAAAATCCGGCCAAGTTAATGGAATCCTCCCTGTTTAAACAAGGTTATTTTACCATCCAGTCAGAAAGCTCTATGTTGGTTGCCCCCCTTTTGAGGCCTGAGCCTGGGATGAAAGTGTTGGATCTGTGTGCCGCTCCCGGAGGGAAAACCACCCATTTAGCTGAGCTGATGGATAACAGAGGACATGTTGTGGCCAACGATGTTCATGCCCACAAACTTAAATTAATTAAAAAGGCTGCAAAGCGGTTAGGAATTACAATCATTAATGTCACCGCTTATGATGGGACCACAGTCAGCCCCGGGCAGCTGGGACATTTTGAGAGAATATTGGTTGACGCACCTTGCAGTGGTTTTGGTGTGATTAAACATAAACCCGACCTTAAGTGGCACAAACGGCCTGAAGATATCAAACAGATTGCTGAGTTACAGCTTCAATTGTTAACCCGTGCTGCCCAGCTGTTAATACCTGGGGGACAGCTGGTGTACAGCACGTGCACCATTGACCGGGAGGAAAATGAAAGTGTGATCACACGCTTTTTGGAGGATCACCCTGATTTTGAGGTGGGAGAGATACGTCAAATTTTTCCCCAAGACTTTGGTTCTGACGGATTTTTTATGGCGAAGTTAAACAAAGCATGATAGAGTATGTTAAAGCATGGTAGTAACGATAGAGCAGAAGGTAAGTTGAGGTGACCCCAGTGGAAGTAGCAATCAAGACACATGTCGGGCATATGCGCGAAGTTAATGAAGACTGTGCAGGTGTTTTTGAACATGAGCAGGGTGTTATGCTTGCCGCGGTGGCCGATGGCATGGGAGGGCATCGGGCCGGGGATGTGGCCAGCAAAATGGCATTAGATAAATTGCAAGATTTATTTCATGCGGTGGATCATGGGCAAGACGCCCAAGCGTGGGAGCAGTGGTTAAGGGAAAGTATTGAAACAGCCAATACCTACATATTCAACTATGCCCAGCAGCACCCCACCCATTTGGGCATGGGGACAACACTGGTCACAGCGTTATTTTTAAAGAATTGTTATCTGATTGCCCATGTGGGTGACAGCCGTGCATACCGGTATGTGCATGCTTGTTTAGAGATGTTGACAGAGGATCATTCACTGGTGAATGAGCTGGTCCGCTCCGGGCAACTGGCACCGGAGGAAGCGGAACATCATCCTCAGCGCAATGTCATTACAAGGGCCTTGGGCACTGAACGAAACGTCCGGGTTGATCTGCAGCGTTTCCAGTATGTCGGGAATGAACAAATTTTGTTGTGTTCTGATGGGCTGTCCGGTATGGTGGCGGAGCAGCAGATAAAAGAAATCCTGGAGAATCCCCATTCTGTGGATGAGAAAGCTTCTCTTTTGTTACAAGCAGCATTGGATGCTGGGGGAGAAGATAACATCACCTTAATATTGGTCAGTCATCAGGATGAAGCAGGCAGCGTAAAGTGAGGTGAAGGCAGGTGATCGGCAAAAAATTAGTTGGCCGCTATGAGCTCATGGAGCGGGTCGGCGGCGGAGGCATGGCCGTTGTGTATAAAGCCCGGGACCGGTTGCTAAACCGGATCGTAGCGGTTAAAATCTTGCGTGAACAATTTTCTGGTGATCATGATTTTGTTGATCGGTTCAGGAGAGAGGCTCAGGCAGCTGCCAGTCTGTCACATCCCAATATTGTTAACATTTACGATGTGGGAATTGATGAAGGTATCCATTTCATCGTGATGGAATATATTGACGGACCAACGCTGAAGGAATACATTGCCCAGAAGGGGCGCCTGCCGGTCGAAGAAGCTATCCATATCACCAGGCAGATTGCTGAAGCACTGGACCACGCCCATCAAAACAATATTATCCATCGCGATATTAAACCCCATAACATTTTAATCGGCCCGCACAAACATATTAAAGTGACTGATTTCGGCATTGCCAGGGCAGCAACTTCATCCACGATTACACATACCGGATCGGTGATTGGCTCCGTACACTATTTTTCACCGGAACAGGCCCGCGGAGGGGTGACCGGTCAAAAATCGGATCTCTATTCATTGGGGATTGTTTTGTATGAAATGGTCACGGGTGAGTTGCCTTTTTCGGGAGATTCACCTATCAGCGTAGCGCTTAAACACTTGCAGGAACCATTTACTGAGCCCCGCCAACTTAATCCTAATATTCCCCAAAGTGTGGAAAATATCATTTTGCGTTGCTTGGCCAAAAACCCCAGCCAGCGCTATGAATCCGCTGACGGGCTCATTCAAGACCTCAACACCTGTCTCAGCCCAGAACGGTTAAACGAACCAAAATGGACATCGGAGCAAATTGACGATGAAGATGAAGCGACCAAAGTTGTGCCAGCTATCAAAGACGATTTGTTTGAGACCAAGGTGATCGAAAAACCTGTGCAGGATACTGGAGCGGTACATAATAAAAAGCAAAACGGTGACGCAGAAGGAAGCACTCCAAAACAAAAGAAGAAACGGCGCATATGGTTGAAACTGGCCGTGATGACGTTGATTATTCTCCTGCTCAGCTTTGGCACCTATCAGGGAGTGAAAATGTATATCGCTTCCCAAGAGGTTGAGGTGCCGGATGTATATAACCTCCCCGTTGAGGAAGCGACTGAACAGCTCGAAGCGCTTAAACTGGTGGTGGATGCTTCCGCAGAACGCTATCATGATGAAGTGGAAGAAGGCCATGTGCTCCGACAAAACCCTGTACCAGGAACGGTCGTTAAAAAAGGTTCTACCGTCCGGCTAACGGTAAGCAAGGGCAAGCTCAAGATTGAAATGCCATCAGTCGTTCATTTAACTGAACAACAGGCCCGCAACGTGTTAAGAAACTTCACTGTCTATACGATGGAAGAATACCATGATGAGATTCCAGAGGGACATGTTATCTCCCAGGATCCTGAGGCAGGAGAATTGGTGGTGGAAGGCGAAACAGAGGTGCGTCTGGTGATCAGCAAAGGGAAACGGACTTTTAAAATGCCGAACTTAAAAGGTATGACGCTGGATGAAGCTAAAGCCGTTGCGGCAGAATATCAACTGGTCATAAATGAGGTTCGCCAAGGCTATTCCGCCGATTTTGCCGAGGGTCAAATCTATCAGCAATATCCCTATGACCCGGGGATGGAAGTGACAGATGGATCTAAAATTGATGTCTGGATCAGCCAAGGACCGGAAATCAGGCAAAAATCACGTCAGATTACCGTTGCCTTGGATGACGACGGGAACGATGACCATCCTGGCCGGGGCAAGGGAAAAAATAAGCAAAGGGTCAAAGTAGAAATCTTGGTCCGGGACCATCAGGGAGAACGCAAGGCATTTGCTGAACATATCAGCAAGACCAAAACGTATACGGTTGATGTTGTCGTGATCCCCCGGCAATCAGCCTTGATTCAGGTTTTTCTGGACGGTGAACTTCATCATGAGGAACAGGTAGGTTTTAATGATTAAGACCACAAATTTGAAATGGAGGTTCTTGTATGCTGCAAGGTCGCATCATCAAGGCGCTAGCGGGCTACTACTACGTGCTTGATCATAGCGGAAAAGTGTGGCAATGTCGTGCCAGAGGCGTCTTTAAGAAAAAAGGTCTGCAGCCTTTGGTAGGGGATGTGGTCCAATTTGAATCTGTTTCCGAGCGGGAAGGGTGGGTGACCCAACTTAAGGATAGAAAAAATCGGCTGGTACGTCCCCCCATTGCCAATGTAGACCAGGCCCTGCTTGTTTTTTCAGTCAAAGAACCTTCATTCAGTTCTTTTTTATTGGACCGGATGCTGGTCACTGTGGAAAAAGCTCGAATCAGGCCGTTGATCTGCTTTACCAAACTGGACTTGTGTCCGGATGACAAAAATATCCAGGCAGCCATCAACGTCTATCAACAGCTGGGCTATCAGATCTGCCAAACAAGCAGTGTCAGTGGAGAAGGGATTGATGATTTAATGAAACTCCTCCGGGGAAAAATAACTGTTTTAGCCGGACAGTCTGGTGTAGGCAAGTCTACTCTCCTTAATCTCTTGTGTCCCCAGGCTGAATTAGAAACAGGGGAAGTTTCGGATAAATTGGGACGAGGGCGCCATACTACCCGGCATGTTGAGCTTCTCCAGCTGCCTGGCGGGGGATTGGTGGCAGATACCCCTGGTTTTAGCCAACTGGATTTTAAGGACATAGAACCGGAGGAGTTGGCTGCTTGTTTTGTGGAATTTAGAGCTTACATGGAAGCATGTAAATTTCGAGGCTGTTTGCATCGTGATGAACCGGGATGTGCGGTCAAAAGTGCTGTGGCACAAGGGGAAATCGATTCTGGCCGCTATACTCATTATCTGCAATTTTTAGATGAAATTGGAGATCAACTATACAGAAAGAGGTATTGAGGATGGTTAAAGTTGCACCTTCGATCTTATCTGCCAATTTTGCGGTTCTTGGTCAAGAAATTAACGATGTGATTCAGGGTGGAGCAGACTGGATTCACATCGATGTCATGGATGGTCATTTTGTGCCCAATATTACCATGGGTCCGTTGGTGGTTGAGGCCATTCGCCCCTTGACTGACCTCCCCCTTGATGTTCATCTGATGATTGAAGAGCCTGAGAAGTATATCCAAGACTTTGTCAAAAGCGGGGCGGACCTGATTACTGTTCATCAAGAAGCATGCCGTCATCTTCACCGCACCGTTTATCAGATTAAGGAGGCGGGTGTTAAGGCGGGAGTCGCTATCAATCCAGCCACACCGGTGGAAATGGTGAGAGAAATCCTGGCTGATGTTGATCTGGTATTGCTTATGACGGTTAACCCTGGTTTTGGCGGCCAAACGTTTATTCCCACCGTCCTCACAAAGGTTAAAAGGTGCCGCCAATGGGCCGAGGAGCAGGGATTATCCCATCTGTACTTGGAAGTGGATGGGGGCGTCAATGAACATACTGCTTCGTTATGCCGTCAAGCGGGTGCCAATGTGCTGGTGGCCGGTTCTGCCATTTTCAGCGCAGCAGACCGTCGGGAAGCCATTAACAAAATACGTGGTTAATCATCTTATCAGCTTAAGAATATGTTCTATCTTTGGCAAGCATACATAAAAATAATGTTAAGAGAAAAAAACAACCTATGACCGCTTTAAAGGTTGCTTTTTCATTGAAGTAAGGGAAACTAATGCGGGCTGTCAACTAAGGGGGAGGGGATGAATATACTAGGGGTGAATAGAGTAAGGAGGGGGAATGATGAGGTTTTATACCATTAAATTACCTCGGTTTCTGGGAACGATTGTTCGTGTGGTGATTGACGTGTTTAAACGATAAAAAGCACCTGAACGGTGCTTTTTTTCATGAACGCACTAAAAATGAGAACGATATTAAGCGCGTTTAACTTTACCAGATTTTAAGGCTCTTGCGCTTACATAGACACGCTTAGGTTTACCATTGACTAAGATTCTAACTTTTTGAACATTAACGCCCCATTTGCGTCTCGTCTTATTTTCAGCATGGCTGCGTTTATTGCCGTAGCTGGGTTTTTTTCCGGTGATATAACACTTGCGTGCCACACTTTCTACCTCCTCATATTATCCTTAATCAATCAGCATTTTCATACTTGGATATCTTAGCATATTCAGTTGGATTTTTGCAACCACTTAAGGTGATTCCTGCGAAGAGTGGCATCTCTCTATGTGGGAAAGCTTTTAAAAGAAAGGAACATATAGTAAAATTGGAATAGCTGTTTGCTGTTCATACAGGCGCTTAATTGACGATAAGGAGGCAGTAATCATGACTGTGCAGATTTCCACACCGTTAGGCCAAATCGAAGTGGCCAAAGAAGTCATTGAAACCATTGCTGGGGGAGCAGCAATGGAGTGCTATGGCTTGGTTGGCATGGCTTCTCAAAAATATATTAGAGACGGATTGACCGAATTGTTGCGCCGTGAAAATTTGAAAAAAGGAGTCGTTGTCCGCGAAGACGAGAATGGCGTTCATATTGATATGTATGTGGTTGTTAGTTATGGAACCAAAATTTCAGAAGTGGCCCATAATGTGCAATCTAAAGTTAAATACACCTTGCAAGAAATGTTGGGCTTACAAGTGGATAGCGTCAATATTTATGTTCAAAGTGTACGTGTGACCAACAGTTAAGCATAAAGGCAGCATGAGTTAGGAGGATCATGAGTGAAACAGCACAAAATTAATGGACATTTATTTGCTGATATGATTCGCCAAGGAGCAAAAAATCTTGAAAAGCATGCCAAAAATGTGGATGCTTTAAATGTGTTTCCTGTACCTGACGGAGATACGGGAACCAATATGAGCCTGTCGTTGGCCTCTGGCGTGAACGAGATGAACAAAGTTTCATCAAACAGTGTGGCTCAGGTTGCCAAAGCCTTATCCAAAGGCTTGTTGATGGGAGCAAGAGGTAATTCAGGTGTCATTTTGTCCCAATTATTCAGAGGGTTCGCCAAGGGAGTGGAATCAAAGGAGCATCTGATTGCTCAGGATTTTGCAGCAGGACTTAAGCAAGGGGTTGAAACCGCATACAATGCAGTGATGAAACCTGTTGAGGGCACCATCTTGACTGTGGCCAAAGATGCGGCCAAGGTGGCTGAGGAAAAAGCGAAACAGACAGATAATCTTTTAGAGCTTATGGAAGCCGTTGTGGCTGAAGCCAAAGCTTCTCTCATGCGGACGCCTGATTTATTGCCTATTCTAAAGCAAGTGGGGGTCGTGGACTCCGGCGGTCAAGGTTTAGTGTATGTTTATGAAGGATTTTTAGCGGCGCTAAGAGGAGAAATGGTTACAGATGAAGCAGTTTCCACTGACGAGTCCGTGCCGAAGGCTTTCAGTGAGAACAAAGGAGTTCATGTCCAAAACGAAGTGGCCGAGATGATGGCCCAAGGCGTCTTGTCTGAAGACGATATTAAATATGGGTATTGTACCGAGTTTATGATCCGCCTGGATCAGAATCAGACCCGTTCCTTTCAGGAAAGTGAATTTCGTCGCCAGTTGCATACATACGGGGACTCCATCCTGGTGGTTTCTGACGATGAACTGGTTAAGGTACATATACACGCTGAAGAGCTGGGCAAAGTTTTGGGATATGCCCAATCTTTCGGTGAACTGACGAACATTAAGATTGAGAACATGCGCGAACAGTTCCGGGAAGTCAAAGAGCGTGGCAAAGGAGCTGGACAACCGTCTGTCCCTCATGTGGACCTCCCTTCTGCCACAGAAAAGAACTATGGCATTGTTGCTGTTGGAATGGGAGACGGCATTGCGGAGATTTTTAAGAGCCTCGGAGCAGATGAGGTGATCTATGGCGGGCAGACTATGAATCCCAGCACGCAAGCTTTTGTTGATGTCATGGAAAGCATCAGGGCCAAACAGGTGATTATATTGCCCAATAATAGCAATGTGATTTTAACCGCCCAGCAGGCTGCCCAATTGGTAGATAAACAGGTGGCAGTCATTCCCACCCAAAATGTCATGCAAGGCATTGCCGCCCTGTTAAGTTTCAACCCTTCGGTTTCTTTAGAAGAAAATGTGCAGGCCATGAGCAAAGCAACAGAGGGGGTTGTCACAGGTCAAGTCACCCATGCCACTCGCGACACTGAATTAGATGGCATCACCATTAAGAAGGGGCATTATATAGGCATTAAGGACGGTAAAATTGTGGTCACGGCGGAAAAGGCTGACGATGCGCTTCGTCAATTGATCGGGCGGATGATAAGTGCTGAGAGTGAAATTTTAACGCTCATTTATGGTGAGGATGTTGACAAGGCAGAGATAGAGGCCTTTCAGGCCTTCATGGAAGACAACTACCCTGATGTGGAAATAGAAGTTCATTCCGGTAAACAGCCTATGTATCCATACTTGGTGTCAGTGGAGTAAGGCAGGCTTCAAAGAGGGGATAAAGATGAAATATCGCTCAGTATTTGATATTATCGGTCCTATTATGATCGGGCCATCCAGTTCCCACACAGCTGGCGCGGCCCGCATCGGCAGAGTGGCCCGTCGCATCTTCGGCAGAAAACCTGACAGGGCAACCATTACGTTGTATGGTTCTTTTGCTAAAACGTATAAAGGTCATGGTACAGACATTGCCATAGTTGGAGGACTTTTGGATTTGGACACGTTTGATGAAGGAATTGTGCGTTCACTGGAGATGGCCAAAGAGCAAGGCATTCAGGTAACTATCCAGGCCAGCGAAGAGGACGTGGATCACCCCAATACGGCCAAAATTGAACTTAGCGGTGACCAGCACCACCTTGAGATTGTGGGCACTTCCATTGGCGGGGGATCGATTGAAATCATCTCCATAAATGGTTTTAACCTGCGATTGTCCGGTCATCATCCAGCTTTGCTTGTCCTCCACGAAGACAAATATGGGATGATTGCCCAGGTGGCCAACGTCTTGAGCAAGTTCAAGCTCAATATTGGTCATATGGAAGTGGCACGTAAAAGTAAAGGATCGGAAGCGTTGATGGTCATTGAGACCGATCAACCCATTGGTGAGCAGGTGCTGGCTGAAATAGGAGAGATCCCCTCCATTTTAACAGTAACAAAAGTAGAGCTCTGATGGTTTAATCGCTTATACCATAACCGGCAGGAGAACAACGGCTTAAGGCAAGCTGAAAGGAGGAGGAGCTATGGCCTTGTTTAAGACCGTGTCTGAGCTCGTTGAACGGGCAGAACGTGAAAACAAGAAAATCGCGGAAATCATGATTGAACAAGAGATACAGATGTCAGGGAAATCGAAAGAACAAATTATGGACAATATGGCCAAAGCCTACCGGGTCATGGAGAAAGCCGTGCAAAGGGGAACAACTGAAGACATCCAATCTCACAGCGGTTTGACGGGCGGTGATGCCAGGAAGCTGCAACGTTATATACAACAAGGACACGTCTTGTCCGGCACTCATGTGTTGGAGGCGGTAAGTAAGGCGATGGCGACCAATGAGGTTAATGCCGCCATGGGTACCATATGTGCCACTCCCACAGCCGGCGCAGCAGGGATCGTGCCTGGTTGTCTGTTTGCTGTAGCTGAAAAGCTGCAACCCTCCTTCGAGGAAAGGCTTCACTTTCTGTTTACAGCAGGTGCCATCGGGTATGTAATTGCCAACAACGCATTCATTGCCGGGGCTACGGGAGGCTGTCAAGCTGAAACAGGATCAGCAACAGCAATGGCTGCAGCAGCCATTGTGGAAATGGCAGGAGGCACTCCCACACAATCCGCCCATGCCCTTGCTATCGCCTTGCAAAACTTGTTAGGACTGGTCTGTGATCCAGTGGCTGGTCTGGTGGAAGTGCCTTGCGTGAAGCGCAATGCCATTGGAGCAGCTATTGCCATGGTGGCAGCTGACATGGCTCTGGCGGGGATTAAATTTATTATTCCCGCCGATGAAGTGATTGAGGCCATGTATCGAATTGGCAAAACGATGCCCCATACACTAAAAGAAACAGCTTTAGGCGGCTTAGCTGCCACCCCAACGGGGAAAGCGCTGGAAAGCAGAATTTTTGGTACGGAGTTGGTCAAAGCGTGAGCAAGCAAGACTGGGCAGTTTATCACGCCTTGAAGCAACCGGTCACAACGTTGAAAGGTGTGGGAGAGGCATTAGCAGAAGACCTCTCCCTTCTTGGCATTAAGACCATTGAAGACCTGTTGTTTCACTTCCCTTACCGCTATGATGACTGCCGTCCGAAAGACCTGGCTGAAGTGGGGCATGAAGAGACGGTTACGGTGGAGGGGACTGTTCACAGTGAACCGGTGCTGCGTTTTTATGGCCGCAATAAAGCGCGCTGTTCCTTCAAGGTGTTAGTCGGCCGTTATTTAATAACGGCGGTCATCTTTAACAGGCCTTATGTAAAACAACAGGTTAAGGTGGGGCGTTCCATCCGCCTGACCGGAAAGATTGACAAGCATCGTCTGCAATTGACCGTTCAATATTACCAGTGGAGTGACACTGCTTCTAACAAAGGGGAGGAGACCCTGCTTCCCGTTTACTCCGTGACAGGTAAGCTGAAAGTGGCCCAACTTCGAAAATGGATGAAAGCGGCCTTACGCGACTATGCCGCTTACATCCCTGAAATGATCCCCCAGTCTCTCCTTACGCGTTATAAGTTGCTTCCCCGCCCCGAGGCTTTGCGAAAAATCCACTTTCCCAAAGATTATCAGGAAGGGAAACAAGCCAAGCGTCGTTTTATTTACGAGGAATTTTTCCTGTTCCAATTAAAAATGCAAGCCCTCAGAAAACGTCACCGGGAACAGGTTGAAGGCATACCCCAGCATTATGACCAACAGAAGGTGAAAAACTTTATCCGTTCTCTTCCTTTTGAACTGACTGCTGCCCAACGGAAGGCATTAGATCAAATATTGCATGATTTAAAATCGCCTTTTGCCATGAACCGTCTGTTGCAGGGGGATGTGGGCTCAGGAAAAACAGTTGTAGCTGCGATCTCCTTGTACGCTTCCATTAGTGCAGGATATCAAGGTGCCTTTATGGTGCCGACTGAAATACTGGCTGAGCAACATTACCTGTCGCTCAAGCAGTTTTATCGAAATGAGAATATCCAGATCGCCCTCTTAACAGGGAGCTCAACACCGAAAGAACGGAGAGAGATCCTGGCCGGCCTTCAACTGGGCACGATCGATTTAGTTGTAGGCACCCATGCTTTGATTCAGAAAGATGTTTATTTCAAAAACCTGGGCCTCATCATCACGGATGAACAACACCGCTTCGGGGTAGAGCAGCGGCGTCAATTGAGGCGGAAAGGTGCAGCCCCTGATGTTTTGCTCATGACGGCTACTCCCATTCCCAGAACATTGGCCATCACTGCCTTTGGTGACCTGGATGTTACTGTTATTGATGAGTTGCCAGCCGGACGAAAAAAAGTAGAGACATACTGGGTCAAAGAGCATATGCTCGACCGGGTCTTCCGGTTTATGCAAAACGAAATTGATCAGGGACGCCAGGCCTACGTCGTCTGTCCCTTAATTGAAGAATCGGACAAGCTGGATGTTCAGAACGTGATTGACTTCCATGCCAAACTGTGTAAAGTTTTTCCCCAATACCGGATCGGTTTGTTGCACGGCCGGCTCAGTTCTGCTGAAAAAGAAAAAACCATGCGCCGCTTTGCCCAAGGAGAGCTTCAAATTTTAGTCACCACCACTGTCATTGAAGTGGGGGTCGATGTGCCCAATGCCACGCTGATGATCATTTACGATGCGGAGCGTTTTGGTTTGTCACAATTGCATCAACTGCGGGGAAGGGTTGGCAGGGGAAATCACCAGTCATACTGCATTCTCATTGCCGACCCTAAAACAGAGGCCGGCATTCAGCGCATGCACATCATGCGTTCCACCCATGATGGATTTGAAGTGGCCAAAAAGGATCTGGCTTTGCGGGGACCAGGTGATTTTTTTGGCACGAAACAAAGCGGCCTGCCTGATTTTAAGGTGGCGGACATGATCCGCGATTACAGGGCCTTGGAAGTGGCCAGAAAAGACGCCCAGGCTTTGATCCAAAACCCATCCTTTTGGACGGACGAACAATTTGGCCTGTTGCGCACCTATTTAGAAGAACAGCTTGGTACGGGGGAAAAGTTGTTGGATTAGATGGAGCAGATTGGAAAATTAAGGATTGCGATTTTAATTCCACTACTATATACTACTATTAGTACCAAGTGCTAAATGATGAACGGGTTGTGGTGGTGACAGG
This sequence comes from Caldalkalibacillus thermarum, assembly GCF_014644735.1. Classification (NCBI taxonomy): domain Bacteria; kingdom Bacillati; phylum Bacillota; class Bacilli; order Caryophanales; family Bacillaceae; genus Caldalkalibacillus; species Caldalkalibacillus thermarum. Next base: position 62,884 of record NZ_BMKZ01000003.1, read on the forward strand.
GAATGCCCAAACTAACCAAAAAAGAACGCCAAAATCAGCTTGTAGCGTTATTACATAAAAATCCATTCATGACGGATGAAGAATTAGCCCGGCACTTTCAAGTCAGCGTTCAAACCATTCGCTTAGACCGTTTGGAAAAATCAATCCCGGAGTTAAGGGAACGAATCAAATCTGTTGCTGAGCAAAACTATGATGAAGTACGTTCGCTCTTAATGGACGAGGTGATCGGCGAGATCATTGATTTGCACCTGGACAAGAGCGCGATCTCTATTTTGGATATCCGGGAAGAACATGTGTTTACCCGTAATCAAATTGCCCGGGGCCATCATCTGTTTGCCCAGGCCAATTCCCTGGCCGTTGCGGTGATCGATGATGAACTGGCTTTGACAGCTTCAGCCAAGATCCGCTTTCATCGGCCGGTCAAAGTAGGTGAGCGTGTTGTGGCCAAGGCCAAAGTGTTGGAAACGAAGGGTGACCGGACCAAGGTGCAGGTGGAATCCTTTTGTGGAGAAGAAATGGTCTTTTCGGGACAGTTTACGGTTTTCCGTTCCAATACGAACTCAGCAAGGGAGGTTAGCCTGGGGACATGAAGATTGCCATTGACATCATGGGGGGCGACCATGCACCGGATGAAATCATAAAAGGAGCGCTGCAAGCGCTGGATGAATTTAACGACATCGAACTGGTCCTGGTCGGTAAAGAACAAGAAATCACCCCGCGCCTGGGAGGGCGCAAGGACAGGATCCATCTGCTGCACACTGACGAGGTGATTGCCACTGATGAGGAACCGGTACGGGCGGTGCGGCGCAAGAAAAATTCCTCCCTGGTCACCTGTACCAGATTGGTTAAAGAACAAGCGGCAGCAGCCTGTATTTCGGCGGGAAACACCGGGGCTTATATGACTGCAGGGCTTTTAGTCACAGGGCGTATAAAAGGCATTGAGCGTCCTGCGTTGGCCACCATCATGCCCACTTCGGCAGGGAGGCCGGTTTTGGTGCTTGACGTGGGAGCTAACGTGGAAGCCAAGCCTGCTCACCTTGTGCAATATGCTCTGATGGGTCATATTTACGCCCGCCACATTTTGCACATCAAAGAACCCCGGATTGGGTTGTTAAATGTGGGGACCGAGGAGACAAAAGGAAACGAACTCGTTAAAGCGGCCTATCAGCAGCTGAAGGAACAACCCCTCAACTTTATCGGCAATATTGAAGCACGGGACATTCCTTCCGGCGCTGCTGACGTTGTGGTATGTGACGGGTTCACCGGCAATGTGGTGTTGAAGCTGGCTGAAGGTGTGGCCAACGCCATTTTTACGATGTTAAAGGATGTCATGACCTCAACGCTGTCACGGAAAATCGGTGCTTTCCTGCTTAAGCCGGGACTCATCGCCTTTAAAAAGCAAATGGATTATACCGATTACGGTGGAGCGCCGCTGTTGGGGTTGGACGGCATCTGTATCAAAGCCCACGGCTCTTCCGATGCCAACGCGATCAAGAACGCGATTCGGCAAGCCAGGGAGTGCGTTAAACAGGATGTGGCTGGATTGATTAGCAATGAATTAGGGAAAGTGAGTGATTAAAGTTGAGAGGATATGGAGTTGGCATTTTAGGAGTTGGCTCTTTTCTGCCGGAGAAGGTTTTAACAAACCAGGATTTAGAGAAAATGGTAGATACAAGTGATGAATGGATTCGTACCCGCACTGGCATCCGGGAACGCCGGATAGCCGATGAGAATATGGCGTCGTCCGATTTGGCCTACGAAGCAAGTGTCAAGGCATTGCAACATGCCGGCATTTCGGCAGACGAGCTGGATATGATTATTGTGGCCACTGTGACCCCAGACATGTTCTTTCCGTCGACAGCCTGTATTTTGCAACACAAACTGGGCGCCCGCAAGGTGGCGGCTGTAGATCTTTCGGCTGCATGCAGTGGATTTCTATACGCTGTCTCTACCGCAACCCAGTTTGTCCAAACAGGCATGTACCGCTATATTCTCGTTGTGGGAGTTGATTGTTTATCCAAAATTACGAACTGGAAGGACCGCAACACCTGTGTCCTGTTTGGGGACGGTGCTGGCGCGGTCGTCATTGGTCCCACTGAAGAGGGGCTTGGCTTCCTCTCCTTTGAACTGGGTGCAGATGGGAGTGGTGCTGATTTTCTCAATTTGCCTGCTGGCGGTTCCCGCCTCCCTGCTTCTACCCGGACGCTGGAAGAAGAAAAACACTTTATTCACATGAATGGGCAAGAGGTATTTAAGTTTGCCGTTCGTATTATGGAGCAGGTATCTGTGTCTGTGATTGAGAAAGCAGGACTCTCAACAGACGATGTCCAGTTTCTCGTTCCCCACCAGGCCAACTTGCGGATTATTGATGCGGCCCGCAAGAGGCTTGGTTTGGGAGAAAAGCAGGTGGTTGTGAATCTTGACCGTTATGGTAACATGTCTTCAGCCTCCATTCCTGTTGCCTTAGATGAGGCTGTGCACGACGGACGGATTAAGAAAGGAGATATTGTGGTCTTTGTTGGATTTGGCGGCGGATTAACCTGGGGTGCCAGCACCATGCGCTGGAATATCTAGCTGCTATCAAGAGAGTGGGAATATAGAGAGGAAAGGGGATACGATTGTGGGTAAAATCGCCTTTGTTTTCCCAGGACAGGGGTCTCAGCACGTGGGGATGGGCAAATCGCTGGCTGAAAAATATCAAGCGGCCCGGGATATCTTTGCCCTTGCTGATGAGAGTTTGGGTTATTCCCTTTCAAAGTTATGCTTTGAAGGGCCTGAAGATGAATTGCGCCTCACTTACCATACCCAGCCCGCCATATTAACGACCTGCATGGCCCTGTATGAGGTATTTAAGGCAGATGCTCCCCGTCCAGATTATGTGGCTGGGCACAGTTTAGGCGAATATTCTGCTCTTGTGGCTGGCGAAGCCCTCTCTTTTGCGGATGCAGTAACAATTGTGCGCAAGCGGGGACAATTTATGGATGAAGCAGTACCAGCCGGGCAAGGAGCTATGGCTGCCGTGATAGGCGCCAAGCGGGACGAGTTGCAAAGCGTGTGCGAGGAAATCAGCCTGGAGGGAGATGCTGTTCAGCTGGCCAACTTGAACAGCCCTGGCCAAGTGGTGATCTCCGGGACAAAAGAAGGTGTAGAAAAGGCTTCACAAGTGATTAAGGCGCAGAAAAAAGCCAGACGGGTCATTCCGCTGGACGTCAGTGGCCCCTTTCATTCCGATTTAATGAAGCCAGCTGCCAGCCGCCTGGCTCATGTGCTGGAAAATGTTAAAATTAACAATGCCAGGATCCCAGTCGTCACTAACGTGGAAGCACGCCCTGTGATGCTGGCCGAAGAAATTCGACAAGCCTTGATCGAGCAGGTATTTTCCCCTGTATTATGGGAAGACTCGGTAAGATGGATGATTGATGCGGGCGTGGATACATTTGTCGAAATTGGACCGGGACAAGTTTTGTCCGGTTTAATTAAAAAGATCAGCCGTGATGTTGCGGTCTATTCTGTGTATGATGAAGATTCCTTACGTCAAACATTGGAGGAGATAACGTGAGTTTATCAGGTAAAGTTGCGCTCGTGACAGGTGGTGCCCGTGGAATCGGCCGGGCCATTGTCCTGGCCTTGGCCAGGGAAGGTGCTGCTGTGGCCATCAATTATGCAGGCAGCGAACAGGCGGCCAACGAACTTGTCCGGGAAGTGGAACAGATGGGCAGCAAGGCTCTTGCTGTGCAAGCCAATGTCGCCGAACAAGCAGCTGTTAATGACATGGTTAAACAAGTGATCGAAACGTTTGGCCGCCTGGACATTTTGGTTAACAACGCCGGTATTACCAAAGACAATTTGCTCATGAGGATGAAGGAAGAAGAATGGGATGATGTCATTAACGTGAATTTAAAAGGGGTGTTTAACTGCACAAAGGCGGTGGCGCGGCAGATGATGAAGCAAAAATCAGGCCGGATTATCAATATTACATCTGTAGTCGGTGTGACAGGCAATGCCGGTCAGGCTAATTATGTGGCTGCAAAAGCCGGGGTGATCGGGCTGACAAAAACAACAGCCCGGGAGTTTGCAGCAAGGGGAATTACGGTCAATGCCGTTGCTCCTGGATTTATTCAAACCGATATGACTGCCGTGCTTGGCGAAGACATCAAGGAGCAATTGCTGAGCCAAATTCCGCTAGGGCGGTTTGGAAAGCCTGATGACGTTGCGCGGGTGGTTAAGTTCTTGGCTTCTGATGATGCAGCTTATATCACCGGTCAAACATTCCATGTCGACGGCGGTATGGTGATGTAAATTTCGACACGCTCAGTCAGCTTTGGTATGATATAATCACCAGGGAAAAACCCTTGAGAGGAGGTGAGAGAAGATGTCAGACACATTTGAACGCGTTAAAAAAATTATCGTTGACCGTTTGGAAGTCGATGAATCGCAGGTGACCCCTGAAGCTTCCTTCAAGGAGGATTTAGGCGCAGATTCTCTGGATGTGGTGGAGTTGGTAATGGAACTGGAAGACGAGTTTGACATGGAAATCTCCGATGAAGATGCGGAGAAAATCACCACGGTAGGGGAAGCTGTTGCCTACATAGAGTCTCAATTGCAGTAATTTAACCCCTTTACACCGGATAAGTCCCGTTTTTTAACGGGACTTCCATTTCATTACAGCCGGAACAGTTGACACTGTTGTTATAGAGGTGAACAAAGATGAATCGACGCGTTGTGATTACCGGGTGCGGTGTCATCACCTCGCTTGGTCAAGATATTGACACGTTTTGGGATAATATCGTTAAGGGGAAGTCTGGTGTTTCTAAAATCGAGTCATTTGACACCAGCGAACATGCCACCAAAATTGCGGCAGAAGTGAAAGATTTTAATCCTGAAGATTACATGGACCGCCGGGATATCAGGCGGACGGATCGTTTTGTCCAATTTGGTGTGGCCGCTGCCAAGCAGGCCCTGAAACATGCCAACCTAGAGATCACGGAGGAGAACGCCCACGATGTTGGCGTCTACGTGGGTTCCGGCATTGGCGGATTAAAAACTTGGGAAGAGCAGCACAAAATTATGCTGAACAAAGGACCTCGACGGGTCAGCCCGTTTTTTATTCCCATGATGATCGCCAATATGGCCTCTGGCGTCATCTCCATTGAAACGGGGGCAAAAGGACCGAACAGTGCATCCATGAGTGCCTGTGCAACGGGGACTCATGCCATCGGTGATGCTTTCAACATCATTCGCCGCGGTCAAGCGGAAGTTATGATCGCTGGAGGAACGGAAGCCACAATCACCCCACTTGCTTTTGCTGGTTTTAATGCCAACAAAGCTTTATCTACCCGCAATGACGAACCAGAAAAAGCAAGCCGGCCATTTGATGCGGATCGGGACGGGTTTGTCATGGGAGAAGGCGCCGGTGTAATCATTTTGGAATCACTGGATCACGCCCTAAAACGGGGAGCCCCTATTATTGCTGAAATAGTGGGTTATGGCCTGACAGGAGATGCTTATCATATTACCAGCCCGGCTCCCGAAGGGGAAGGCGCTGCGCGGGCCATGGCTATGGCCTTGAAAGATGCCCAATTGCAACCGGACCAAGTAGACTACATCAATGCCCACGGTACGTCTACACCCTATAATGATAAATTTGAAACTATGGCCATCAAAAAAGTGTTTGGTGAACATGCCTACAAGCTGGCAGTCAGCTCAAGCAAATCCATGACTGGCCACTTACTGGGGGCTGCCGGTGGTGTGGAAGCCATTGTCACAGCTTTGGCCATTCGCGATCAAATTTTGCCGCCAACGATTAACTATGAAACACCTGATCCCGATTGTGATTTAGATTATGTCCCTAACAAAGCGCGCAAGGCCAAAGTCAATGTGGCCCTGTCCAATTCTTTAGGGTTTGGCGGACACAACGCCACCATTATTCTAAAGAAGTATGAACAGGCATAAACTGTGAGGGAACGGTATGACGGAAAAAGAACAGTTTAAAGCGTTCCAGAACCGCATCGGTGTCTCTTTTAAGGATGAAACATTGCTTATCCAAGCCTTTACTCACTCCTCTTACGTTAATGAACATAAAGACAAAGCCCTCAAAGATAATGAACGGCTTGAGTTTTTGGGAGATGCAGTATTGGAATTGACCGTCTCCCAGTATTTATACAAGCACTTTCAAACGATGAGCGAAGGGGAAATGACCAAACTGCGGGCGGCCATTGTTTGTGAGCCTTCGTTGGTCAAGTTTGCCCATGAACTGGAATTTGGCAAACTGATCCGCCTGGGAAAAGGAGAAGAAATAGCGGGTGGCCGAGAGCGTCCCGCTCTGTTGGCCGATGTTTTTGAAGCGTTTATCGGGGCCTTATACCTTGATCAAGGACTCGAGGCTGTAGACCGCTTTCTGGCCACCTATGTTTATCCCAAAATAGAGGCCGGTGCTTTCTCAAAAGTTGTGGATTACAAAAGCCAGCTTCAAGAATATGTTCAACACGACAACTTGGGTGAACTCACCTACCAGATAGTAAGCGAAAAGGGGCCTGCCCACAATCGTGAATTTGTCGCCAAAGTTTATTTGAGTGGCAAGGATTTAGGAAAGGGAACGGGCCGTTCCAAGAAAGAAGCGGAGCAGCGTGCTGCAGCACAAGCTCTAAAAAAATTAGGTGTTTGTTTGCAATGAAAGAAGCGTTAAAATGTTTTTAGCGCTTCTTTTTCCGCTTTTATGCGCTGTTAGGATAGTTTAAGGGGGTAACCTCATGTACCTCAAACGTTTGGAATTGTACGGCTTTAAATCTTTCGCTGACCGTACCGAATTAGAGTTTGTTCCTGGCATCACCGCTGTGGTCGGTCCCAACGGAAGTGGAAAGAGCAACGTAGCTGATGCCGTGCGCTGGGTTTTGGGTGAACAGTCGGCCAAAACGCTGCGTGGTTCCAAAATGGAAGACATTATTTTTGCTGGAAGTGACACTCGCAAGCCAATCAACTACGCCGAGGTTTCTCTAACTCTGGACAATACGGATCAAAGCCTGGATGTGGACTACACCGAGGTGACGGTGACCCGCCGGGTATATCGTTCCGGGGAAAGTGAGTATTTTATCAATAAACAGCCCTGCCGCTTGAAAGATATTGTTGAGCTGTTTATGGATACCGGAGTCGGTAAGGAGGCTTATTCTATCATTGGCCAGGGCCGGATTGAAGAAATACTGAGCACCAAGGCTGAGGACCGCCGTGGAATTTTTGAAGAAGCGGCAGGTGTTGTAAAATATAAAAATCGCAAGAAAGAGGCAGAGCGTAAACTTGAAGAAACAGAGGCTAATTTAACCCGCATCCAGGACATTATCGCTGAAGTGGAAGATCAATTGGGTCCGCTTGAAGACCAGGCAGCCAAAGCCAAAAGGTATAAAACCCTGAAGGCCGAACTGACTCAAAAGGAGATCGCCTGTTATGTGCATTTAATTGAAACTTTGTATCAGGAGTGGGAAGAGGCAAACAAACAGCTTGAGATATTAAAAACTGAAGCAGAAGCCCATATGTCTAATGTGAATCGGCAGGAAGCTGTTTTTGAGCAATTAAAATGGGAACTCAACCAAACAGAACTTAAACTGGACAAGCTGCAACAGCAGCTTCTCTCCGTGACTGAGGATGTGGAAAAACTTGAGGCCCAAAGGGAAGTGCTGAGGGAGAGAAAGAAAAATTTCTCATCCAATAAACAGGATATCTTAGCTAAAATTAAACAGCTTCAAGAGCGGCGGCAGCAGACGGCCGATGAGTGGGCTCAAGAAAGAGAAAAGCTGGAGAGACTGGACCAGGAAATAAAAAAATTAAAAGCGGAGATCAGGCAAAAGGAAGAACAGGCTCACCATCTGGCAGAACATGTCGATGAGCGTCTGGAACAACTGAAGGGAGACTATATTCAATATCTAAATGAGCATGCCTCGTTAAAAAACGAGTACCGTCACATCGAACGCAGTATCGAGCAATATGAACAGCGCTTGAAACGGCTGAAGGAGGAAAACAAGCGCTACCTTCACGAAAGGGAAGCTTTAAACAAAGAGCTGCAGGACATAGGGCAACAGCGTCAGGCTACACAGTCTAAACTTGAACAACTGCGCAAGAAGTATCAGGTACTTAAAGAGAAAAAAACAACATTGGAGGATGAGTTAAAACACAAGGAAGCAGCATACCACCAGCAACTCTCCCGTCTGGAACAACTGCAAGCTCGCAAGCAATTTTTAACTGAGCTCAAAGAAGATTTTAGCGGATATATGCAAGGGGTTAAAGAGATATTGAAAGCGAGGGACAGCCTCCTTTCTGGTATTGATGGAGCAGTGGCGGAACTGATCACCGTTCCTAAAGCATACGAATTGGCCATTGAAACCGCCTTGGGTGCCGCTCTTCAACATATTGTTGTCCGTGATGAAGCTGCGGCCAGGGAAGCTATTGCTTACTTGAAAAAACACCAATTGGGCCGTGCCACTTTTTTGCCCCGCAGTGTGATTCAAGCCCGCTTGATGCCTGTTCATCACCGCCAAATTATCGATCAAGGCCAAGGCATCATTGGCATGGCCAACGAACTGATTGAAGTTGCTGAAAAGTACCGCTCCATCATCGATTATCTGCTGGGGCAGGTGGTGGTGACACAGACATTAAAAGAAGCAAACACGCTGGCCAAACAGCTTCAATACCGCTACCGCATCGTAACCCTGGAAGGCGATATCGTCAATCCCGGCGGTTCCATGACCGGTGGGAGTGTCAAAAAGAATAAAAGCAACCTATTGGGAAGGGAAAGGGAAATAGAAAGCCTGGCAGAGGCCATTGCCCAGCTTAACCACGCTTTGCAAGACGAAAAACGTAACATCGAACAGATGGAGAGAGACCTTAAACAACTTGATGAGGGGCTTACGGCAGTCCAGGAAGAAGCTGAACGGCTCAAAGAGAAAGACCAGCGTTTCAAGGACGATTTAGCACAACTGGAATTTCAACAAAAACGTCTCAATGAAAAACTGGAGTTGTATGACCAGGAAAGTGCAGATTATCTGTGCCAGTTGGGAGAAGCTAAAGCCCAAAAGCAACAGATTGCCGCTAAGCTGAGTGATCACGAACAGCAATCAGCAGCCATTGAGGCCGAAATTAAAAAGCTTGAACAGCTCAAAAAAGAGAACGAACAATCTAAAGCTGAAACAGCCGAATATCTCACCCGTTTAAAAGTTGACTTGGCAGCCAAACAACAGGAATATGACGGAATTATGCGCCATATGGAGCGGCTGGCAGCCACTAAACAGGAAGTGGAAGAAGAATTAGCCTTAGCCCATGACAATCTGTTGCAGCTGGAAGGCAATTTGGGTGCCCAACACACCAGAGAGGATGAACTAGAAGAGCTGGTTAAACAGAAAAAAGAGGAGAAAGAACACTTAAACCAGCAAATTGAGATTGTCCGCAAGGAACGTAAAGAAAAACAGCAGACTCTGGAGGAACTTGAAATTCAAATCAGGGAATTGCGCAAGGTTTTGAAACAGACGGAAACAAATATTCACCGGCACGAGGTGAAGGTTAACCGGCTGGATGTTGAATTGGAAAACTACTTTACGATCCTGCGGGAAGAATATGAATTAAGTTATGAATTGGCCAAAGCCCAGTATCCTTTGCCTGGTGACTTTGAACAGGTCAAACAGGAAGTGGATCAGCTTAAAAGGGAGATTCAGAACCTGGGCACGGTCAACCTTGGGGCCATCGAAGAATATGAACGGCTTTCTGAACGCCATTCTTTCCTGAAAGAGCAAGAAAAGGACTTACTTGAAGCCAAGGAAACGCTGTATGACGTGATCAAGGAAATGGACGAAGAAATGAGTAGGCGGTTTGAGGACACGTTTAGCCAAGTGCGGGGACATTTCCAGCAAGTGTTTCAACAGTTGTTCGGCGGGGGACGGGCTGACCTGATTCTGACCGAACCGGACAACCTTTTGACGACAGGTGTGGACATTATGGTCCAGCCACCAGGTAAAAAGCTCCAGCACCTTAGTTTATTGTCTGGCGGGGAGCGGGCTTTAACAGCGATTGCCTTGTTGTTTGCCATACTGCGGGTTAAACCGGTTCCTTTCTGTGTGCTGGACGAAGTGGAAGCTGCGTTGGATGAAGCGAATGTGTACCGCTTTGCCCAGTATTTAAGGGAATTTTCCAGAGAAACCCAATTTATTGTCATTACCCACCGCAAGGGGACGATGGAGGGTTCAGATGTGTTATACGGCATTACCATGCAGGAGTCCGGGGTGTCGAAGCTCGTTTCCGTTAAACTGGAGGATAAGCAACAGTTGGTGACCGTTTAAATCTTAAAGCTATCGGAACCGTGAGCTATTTTTCAGATTATATGTTTGTCGAACAGGAGGATGACGATGAGCTTTTTCAAAAAGTTGAAAGAAAAAATTTCACACCAGACAGAAAGCGTAACAGCCAAATTCAAAGAGGGATTATCCAAAACAAGGGATTCCTTTGCCGAAAAAATTAACGACCTGTTAAGCCGCTACCGCAAAGTGGATGAGGAGTTTTTTGAGGAGCTGGAAGAAATCTTAATCCAGGCGGATGTAGGCGTACAAACGGTGATGGAGCTGGTCGATGAGCTTAAACTAGAAGCAAAAAGGCAAAAACTAGAGGACAGCGAATCTGTAAAGCCCCTTATTACACAAAAATTTGTAGAGCTGCTCCACTCATCTGCTGGGAATCAGCAGTTGAACATGGCCAGCGATGGCCTTACCGTTATTTTGTTTGTCGGGGTAAATGGTGTCGGCAAGACCACCACCATCGGCAAGATGGCGCACATGTTCAAAAATCAGGGCAAAAAGGTGATGCTGGCCGCTGGAGATACATTCCGGGCCGGGGCCATCGAGCAGCTGGAAATCTGGGGCGAGCGAGCCGGAGTGGATGTGATTAAACACCAGGCTGGCAGTGACCCTGCCGCCGTCATCTACGATGCCATTCAGGCAGCTCGAAAAAGGGACATTGACGTGCTTTTATGTGACACCGCCGGGCGTTTGCAAAACAAAGTTAACCTCATGCAGGAGCTTAATAAAATTTACCGGGTGATTCAGCGCGAAATCCCTGGTGCTCCCCATGAAACATTGCTTGTTTTAGATGCGACGACTGGTCAAAACGCATTTTCACAAGCGAAAACATTTAACGAAGCGACTGGTATTACCGGAATTGTACTGACTAAACTGGATGGAACGGCAAAAGGCGGCATTGTCATTGCCATCAGCAATGAATTGGGTATTCCGGTGAAATTTGTAGGTCTGGGTGAAAAACTGGATGACCTGCAACCCTTTGATGCGGAACAATATGTTTACGCCTTATTCTCAGAGCTCTTTGAGGACAGGGAAAACCTGCAGCAGAGTGAACAATAATGAAAACAGAGTGACAAGAAAAAGACCTTGACAATAGATGGATTCTTAAGTATGATTAAGTACTGTTAAGGTAGTGACCTTGTCACCCTTAACGCTCCACACGGAGCCCTAAAAAGAGGAGTTTGCTCATGCTGGAAAAGAAAACGCATCTAAACTTGCTGTATGACTTTTACCATTCGCTGTTGACAGACAAACAGCGGCAGTATATGGAGCTGTATTACTATGACGACCTGTCCCTGGGTGAAATTGCGGAAGAGTTTCAGGTGAGCCGTCAGGCTGTCTATGAACACCTGAAACGGGCTGAAGAGCTGCTCCATAAATACGAATCTCAATTACAACTCGTCGCAAAGTATGAACAGCGCCAACAGCTGCTGAAGCGAATGGAAGCCATACTGGAGGAAAGCTCACCGGATTTGGAAGAGTTGAAACGTCTGGTGTCCGCATTGAAAAACGTGGATTAGGAGGCGGCTTTTATGGCGTTTGAAGGATTAGCCGACCGACTGCAAGAGACGTTGCGCAAGATTCGGGGAAAAGGTAAGGTGACCGAAGCGGACGTCAAAGAGATGATGAGGGAAGTCCGTCTAGCCTTGTTGGAGGCGGACGTCAATTTCAAAGTGGTGCGCGATTTTGTCAATCGTGTCAAAGAGAGGGCTGTTGGCCAAGAGGTGTTAAAAAGCCTCACGCCCGGACAGCAGGTTATTAAGGTCGTCAATGAGGAACTGACGGCTTTAATGGGTGGGGAAAACGCCAAATTGGCAGTCAGCCAGCGTCCTCCGACCGTGATTATGATGGTTGGCCTTCAAGGGGCCGGGAAAACCACCACAACCGGGAAACTGGCCAAATACTTGCAGAAGCAGAACCGCAACCCGCTCTTGGTCGCTGCCGATATTTACCGTCCTGCCGCCATTAAACAGCTGCAAGTATTGGGAGAGCAGATTAATGTTCCCGTTTTCTCGCTGGGTGACAAGGAAAGTCCGGTGGTAATTGCCAAAAAGGCGATTGAACAAGCCAAAGAGCAGCACAACGACTATGTCTTGATAGACACGGCGGGCCGCTTGCACATCGATGAAACCCTGATGAATGAATTGAATCAAATTAAGGAAGAGGTGCGTCCGGACGAGATCCTCCTCGTTGTGGATGCCATGACTGGTCAGGATGCCGTCAATGTGGCCCAAAGTTTTAATGAACAGCTCAACATCACTGGCGTCATTTTGACCAAGCTGGACGGCGATACCCGCGGTGGGGCTGCTCTGTCAGTCAAAGCCGTCACGGGACAGCCTATTAAGTTTGTAGGTATGGGTGAGAAGCTTGATGCGCTGGAGCCTTTCCATCCGGACCGGATGGCCTCCCGTATTCTGGGGATGGGCGATGTGCTCACCCTGATTGAAAAAGCCCAGCGGGAAGTTGACCAGGAAAAAGCCAAAGAGCTGGAACGCAAAATTCGTAAAATGGAATTTACCTTTGACGACTTCCTGGAGCAATTGGAGCAGGTTCGCAATATGGGACCGCTGGATGAACTGTTAAGTATGTTGCCAGGGGCAGGCAAAATGAAGGGGCTTAAGGATCTCAAAGTGGATGAGAAGAAATTAAAACAAGTGGAAGCGATCATCCGCTCCATGACCAAAGAAGAAAAACAAAACCCCGAAATTATTAACGCCAGCCGTCGCAAACGGATTGCCCAAGGCAGCGGAACCTCTGTTCAAGATGTCAACCGTCTGTTAAAACAGTTTCAGGACATGAAGAAAATGATGAAGCAGATGTCCGCTCTGGCCGGAAAAAAGAAGAAAAGAAAGGGTTTCAAATTTCCCTTTGGTCCGTTTTAATCCTGATTTTTAACCCTTAACTAACAGCCATAAAAATAAGAATCTAAGGAGGAATTGATCATGGCAGTTAAAATTCGTCTGAAACGCATGGGTGCGAAAAAGAAACCGTTCTATCGCGTGGTGGTGGCCGATTCCCGTTCTCCGCGAGATGGCCGTTTTATTGAGCAAATTGGTACTTACAATCCTCTCAGCCAGCCAGCTGAAATCAAAATTGATGAAGAAAAAGCACTCAAGTGGCTGCAAAACGGTGCTAAGCCGTCTGATACGGTGCGCAGTCTGTTAAGCAAAACCGGCGTTTTGGCTAAGTTTCATGAACTCAAACAAAAATAAGTGCCATGCTTTAGGGGGCTTTAAGCCGTGAAGACACTGATCGAAACCATTGCACGGTCGCTGGTTGATCATCCCCAAGATGTTCAAGTCACTGAAAAACAGCGTGAGCAAACTATTGTTTACCAATTAAACGTTCATCCCGATGACACGGGAAAAGTAATTGGCAAACAAGGAAAAATTGCCAAAGCACTGCGGACAGTGGTCAACGCAGCTGGTGCGACAAAGGGAAAACGTATCTATATTGATATCAATTAGACAGACATCGAGAGAAAGCAGGGTGAGTGATGACCAAGTACTACACGGTTGGCAAGATTGTGAATACGCATGGGATACGCGGCGAAGTTCGTGTCATCACTGTTTCAGATTTTAAAGATAAACGCTATCAACCTGGAAACACCCTTTACTTTTTTGCCAGCCATCAACAAGCTGAAGGCAAGCCGCTGACTGTGGCCAGTCATCGTACCCATAAGCAGTTTGATTTGCTCGCTTTTGAAGGCCATCATAGTATTAATGATGTGGAACAGTATAAAGGGGGCTGGCTTAAGATCCCGGAAGATGAACGGGAACCCCTGCCTGAAGGGGAGTATTACTTTGATCAAATTATTGGCTGCGAAGTGGTCACCGATACGGGCCAAACGCTGGGAACAGTGGAAACCATTTTAACCCCTGGCGCCAATGATGTATGGATGGTTAAATCGCCCGGCAGAAAAAAAGAGATTCTCATCCCTTACATCGAGGATGTGGTTAAAGAAGTGGATGTAGATCAGAAACGGATTACAATTCATGTCATTGAGGGGTTATTGGATGAGTAAGCTCTCGATTGATATTCTTACCCTGTTCCCAGAGATGTTTTCTGGGGTGTTGAATAGCAGCATCCTGGGCAAAGCGCAGGAGAAACAATTGGTCCAGTTTCATTTGATCAACTTCCGGGACTATGCCACCAATAAACACAAACAGGTGGATGATTACCCCTACGGGGGCGGGGGAGGCATGGTGCTTAAGCCGGAACCCCTTTTTTATGCGGTGGAAGATCGGTTGAGCCAACTGCCCACCCACGTCAAGCCCCGAATCTTGCTCATGTCTCCTCAAGGTGAGCGCTTCACGCAGCAGAAAGCGGAAGAATTGGCCCGTGAGAATCATTTAATCTTCATTTGCGGACATTATGAGGGTTATGATGAGCGCATTCGCCAGTATTTGGTGACAGACGAGATCTCCATCGGTGATTATGTGTTAACTGGCGGTGAGCTGGCCGCTATGGTAATTATTGACAGCGTTGTCCGGCTGCGGGAAGGGGTACTTGGCAATCAATCCTCACCCAAAGATGACTCTTTCAGCACCGGGCTTCTGGAGTATCCCCAATATACCAGGCCTGCTGATTTCAGAGGCATGAAAGTTCCGGAAGTCCTCCTTTCTGGACATCATGAACGGATTAAGGAATGGCGCCGTCGTCAGGCTCTGTACCGGACCTGGCAACGCCGTCCAGATCTGTTAAAAAACTATCCGTTATCTGACCAGGAAAAAGCCTGGATTGCTGAATGGGAAAAACAGAAAGAAAAACAGAAAAAGGATTGAGATCATTCCTGGTATATGTTAATATTATCCTTGTGGCGTTTTGCCCTGTATCAAAGGCGGTCCGCTGCTAGATCTGTAGCATGAACGTCTGTTGAGGAAGGAGGGAACGATCATGCATCCCATCATTCGTGAACTTGAGAAGGAACAATTGAGAAATGACATTCCCCAATTCCGCCCTGGAGATACCGTTCGTGTTCACGTTAAAGTTGTAGAAGGTCAACGTGAACGTATTCAGGTTTTTGAAGGGGTTGTGATTCGCCGCCGCGGCACCGGTATCAGTGAAACCTTTACCGTCCGGAAAATTTCTAACGGTGTTGGGGTTGAACGTACATTCCCATTACATTCTCCGAAAATCGAGAAGCTTGAAGTTGTGCGCCGCGGTAAAGTTCGCCGTGCCAAGCTTTACTACTTGCGTAAATTGCAAGGTAAAGCTGCTCGAATCAAAGAAATTCGATAGTTTTCAGCAAGGGAGCTTGGAGTCAGACAAGCTCCTTTTTTCGAACCGTAAGCAAGGGGAGAATAGGATTGAGCCAATCATATGATACTTTCAGGGATGACCATGAAGAGCAAAATCCGCAATCAGATTCTGGTTTAAGCGAGGCTTGGGAATGGTTAAAAGCCATTATACTGGCTGTAGCCATTGCGCTTATCATTCGCCTCTTGTTATTTGCTCCAATCGTGGTTGATGGGGAATCCATGTTGCCGACATTACATGACAGGGAAAGATTAATAGTCAACAAAGCCGTCTATTTGTGGAGCGAACCGCAACGGGGGGATATTATCGTCTTTCACGCTACCCAGGATAAAGACTGGATCAAACGGGTCATCGGCAGACCTGGCGATATAGTGGAAGTGAAAAATGGGATATTATATATAAATGGGGAACAAGTAGACGAACCGTATCTTGACCCTTCGTCTCAATTTGTCATGCATGACTTTCGCGAGATCGTCCCCGAGGGTGAGCTCTTTGTGATGGGGGATAACCGTGCAAACAGCCGCGACAGCAGAAATATTGGCACCATCCCCATCAGTTCGGTTGTGGGCCGTGCAGACTTGGTGTTTTGGCCTTTACAGAATATCCGCTTGGTTAAATAAAGGGGTTGATACAGTGACGATTCAATGGTATCCGGGCCATATGGCCAAAGCCAAACGACAAGTCATGGAAAAGCTGAAACTGATTGATGTTGTCATCGAATTGCTGGATGCCCGACTGCCTTTCTCTTCTCAAAACCCGATGATGGATGAATTGGTTAAAGATAAACCGCGATTGGTTCTTTTAAATAAAAAGGATTTAGCAGATCCCTCCGTCACTGAGAAGTGGCTTCGTTTCTTTGATAAGAAAGCTTTTCAGGCTTTGGCCGTTGACGCCCAATCTGGCAATGGAATCAAAGCCATTCCCTCTGCCTGTCAAACGTTGGCCCGCGATATCATGAAGAAGATGACCGACAAAGGCATGAAGCCCCGCCCCATTAGAGCCCTGATTGTAGGTATACCTAATGTTGGAAAATCTTCATTGATCAACCGGCTGGCCAAACGGCACGTCGCTAAGACAGGAGACAGGCCCGGGGTGACCAAAGCCCAGCAATGGATCAAAACAGGACATGGATTAGAGCTTTTAGACACTCCGGGTATCTTATGGCCAAAATTTGATGACCCGCTGGTAGGATTGAAACTGGCTGCCAGCGGAGCCATTCGGGATGAGATACTGCCAAAAGAGGAGGTAGCCTTATTTGCCATAGATTTTTTGCGCCGTGTTTATCCCGAGCGTTTAAAAAACAGATACTCTTTGCAAGGACTCACCGGAACGAATGTTGAAATAATGGAAGCCATAGGGCGAAAAAGGGGCTGCCTTAAAGCGGGAGCCAGTGTAGATTACGAACGCATCAGCGACATCATTTTGAACGATCTGCGCTCTGGTAAGTTGGGACCCATTAGCTTTGAAACTCCGGAAGCAGTGAATAAGAGCCATACAGTTGTCTAAATGGTAAACAACTGGCCCTCCACGATTTGGTCTATACGTTAAGGGAGGGTTTTTAAGCGTACAGACACAAAAACTCCCCTGATTGGAGGGGAGTCATTTATTATTTCAGGCTGTGCGAAAAGCATACAAGACGATATAACTTAAAAACCCAAACATGAGGGTAATAAAGAAAGCGTGGAAAATGGTCGCATATAAATGGAGGTTAGATAATATGACTACAGCCCCGGATACAATTTGGGCAACCAATAACCAAAACATTGAAACTGTTGTATAGTACAATAAACGGTTATGGCGGTAATCACGGCGGACCTTGTACATAAACCAGCCAAAAGCCAGTAACAAGCCAAATGCAGCCAGACGGTGCAGATACTGGATAACTGTTTGACCGCTCAGGTCGGATGGGATGAGCTGCCCATTACATAATGGCCATCCCTGACATCCCATACTGGAGCCGGTATGTGTCACAAGCGCACCTAAGTAAACCACAATATAACTGAAGATGAACAAACATAATGCTCCATATTTAACAGAAGGAGAAAAATGACCTACAGGCAGCCGGTCGTCTTTAGACAGATGGAAGACGTATAGCAGTAAAATGAACAATGTTGCATAGGATAACAGGGAAAAACCGAAATGTAAAGCCATGACCGCTGAAGACTGACCGTAAACGACAGCGAGAGCCCCAAGGGCTGATTGCAAAAGTAAAAAGAATATCGCTGCCGCAGCAACAAAGATAACCTCCTTATGTTTGCGATACACGGCTGCAGCCAGAATGGTAAAGACAAAAACAATGATTCCCACAATACCAGTGACCAGCCTGTGGGTATATTCAACGACAGTTTCAAAGGTTGGTTCGGAGGGAAATAATTGACCGTGGCAAAGCGGCCAGTTTGGACCGCATCCGTCACCGGATCCGGTTTTCGTGACCACGACACCAGCCAAAATAACCAGCATAATACCTACAGTTGCTAATATGCCGAGGACTTTTAACAGCTTATTCATGCTTGAATCACCTGTTTTCTATCTTACTGGATATTTATAGCTTAGCTATTGATCCGTTTTGCGTACCAGCTTCACGGTTTACTCTCAATGCAAGATCGGTTAAACTTATAATAAAGTGCTAAACACATTATAAAGCAAATAAGAACAAAAGTAAGAACTTAATTTCTTTATTCACCTGATTGTCACATTTTATAAGTTAATGACTGTCAGTGCTTATTTTATAATAAATTTAGTTAATCGAAAACATGGCTTAAAGTTTACAAGTTGGAGGATTGAATCATGGATAAAATAATGAAAAGTGAAGGTGTGGACAAAGAATACATCGCCCATCACGTAATGGAGCCGGGGCCCCTCGCAGACCGCAACTTAACGGGTACATGGAAAGACTATGTGAGCGTAACCAAAGTAGGCATTATTTTAGGCAACCTTTTGACCGTCTTTGCCGGAATGTGGTTAGCTGCGGGAGGGGTTCAGGGGTTTAGCCAGCTTTCTTTGACCCATATTTTGTTTACTCTGTTGGGAACAGCCCTGGTCATTGCCTCGGGAACCTGTCTCAATAATTATATTGACCGTGATATCGATCAAAAAATGTTGCGAACCAAAAATCGGGCCTTAGCTGAAGGGCGGCTGGATCCTAAACATGTGCTGCTTATGGGCTACATTTTAGCTGTGTGCGGAACGGTATTGCTTTTATTTGTCAATTGGGTCGCCACCATAATGGCCCTCATCGGACTGTTTTTTTATGTAGTGATATACACCATGTGGCTCAAACGCACCCATCACCTCAATACAATTGTAGGTGGAGTGGCGGGCGCCATGCCTCCGGTCATTGGCTGGACTGCGGTGACTGGCAGTCTGGATCCTGGAGCGTGGATCCTCTTTGCCATGATGTTTGTGTGGCAACCCCCCCACTTTCTGGCACTTGCCATGAGGCGTTATGAAGATTACAAGGCTGCCGGAATTCCTATGTTGCCTGTTGTTAAAGGGTTTAGAGTGACGAAACAGCAAATTGTCTTGTGGGTGGCTACCTTGATTCCCACCAGCCTTTATCTTTATTTAGTGACTAATGTAGGCTGGGGCTATGTTTGGGTGGCTTTGATGTTGGGCTTGGCTTGGCTGGTGTTGGCCCTGTCAGGACTTTATGTTAAAAACGACATTTTATGGGCCCGTCTTAATTTCGTCTATTCCTTGGTTTATTTGACACTGTTATGTATCGGCATCATCCTGACTGCTTAAAAAAATAATGGTTGCTGCATTAAGGCTAGCTACGATAAACCCTGCCTTCATCTGGCAGGGTTTTTTCTTGTCCATATCGATGTAAGTTTTGGTTCAAAAAGGCACACCATATGGGTACCAAGACAATCACGTTAAGACCAGTAAAAGGGAGTGCCTTTATGCGAGTGTCAAAACGTTGGTTTTATCTGTTGGGCGTGATATTACTCCTTTCCGTATCCGGGGTTTTGTGGCTGGGAAACCAAGAAGAAAACCTGGCTGAAGAAGAGATCGAGCCCCAAATTAGCAATACTGAAAGGGATGGCATACTGGCTAAGGATTTGGCCTTAACTTCCTCACTGTTTATTCAGCAGTTAGCAAAACAATTAGAAGAGTGGTCCAAATTGGATTTTTCTGGCCAGACACTCACTCAGCAATTTGAAAAGGAAATTAGGGAACATCCCCATTTCCATTCTTTTGGTTTGATCAAAAATAACCATGTCTTAGTGAAAACAGATGATTTTCCAGCTGATCCGTTTAAACTGATCGATTTAAACGGCAAAAGCAATCGGACGTTTATTTATTCCAACCCTTACAGCCGAAACGGAAAGCCATTGATGCTGATCGCCTATCAAGATGATCGTCAGCAATGGTTTGTAGGTGAGGTCGATTTAGCGTTTATCCGGGACTTCATTGGTGATATGGCCTCGGTGGCCGATGCAAATGGTCATTTTTTTATTGGCGGTGAACAACCAGACGTTCAAGTCAAAAAGAAACCACAACAGAAGCTGCACAATGAAGAAAGGGTACCGGAAGTGGGGTGGACCATTGTTGTTCAATCGAAAGAAGATGATAGCAATGAATCACAAGCCCATTATCGGGAAGGGGAAGTGCTTGTCAAATTTACCAGTGCAGATGCTGCAGATAGCTGGCTGGCGGACCATCGTCATTTTAAGGTTTTGAGACGGTTTCAGTCTTATTGTGTATTAAAGCATCCGGAACGTTCCACAGCGGAACTGATTCAGGAATTGCAACAAGACCCATCCATCGTAAAAGTTGATCCAAACTATATCTATACCAAACAGGAAGCAACCGCAGAAAATGTGCCTAACGATGAATTTTTTGGTCCTTATCAATGGAACCTGTCTCAAATTAAAGCTGAAGCTGGCTGGGATATCACCGTGGGAGAAGAAAATGTGGTGATTGCCGTGCTGGATACAGGTGTTGATACCCGCCACCAGGATTTAGCCGAAAAATTGGTTGAGGGATTTAATGTACTTGACGAATCCAGCGACTTTCAGGACAACCATGGTCACGGGACCCATGTAGCCGGTATTGCTGCAGCCGTCACAAACAATATCACTGGTATTGCCGGGGTTTCCTGGAATAACACCATTATGCCCGTTAAAGTGTTAGATAAAAATGGAGCAGGCGGCCTGTTTGAGGTGATTAACGGGATTATTTGGGCCACTGATCACGGAGCAAAAGTCATTAACATGAGCCTGGGTGATGATGAGCATTCAGATCTTTTGTATGATGCCGTGCGATATGCCTATGAACATGATGTTGTCCTTGTGGCTGCTGCAGGAAACGATAATGTGGATGTTCCTATGTATCCAGCCGCTTATCCGGAAGTGCTGGCTGTTTCTGCGGTGAATCATCTGCAAGAAAAAGCCGCTTTCTCTAACTATGGTGACTATATCGATGTGACTGCCCCTGGTGAGCACATACCCAGTACATTTATTAATAACCAGTATGTGTTTATGTCAGGCACTTCCATGGCAGCTCCCCATGTGGCGGGATTAGCCGGTTTAATTCGCTCCTTAAACCCAGACCTTTCGAACAGGGAAGTGATGGATTTAATCCGTCAAACAGCTGATGATCTTGGCCCTATAGGACATGACCCATATTTCGGATATGGGCGGATCAATGTTTATCAAGCTTTAGATCACCTGAGCAAAGAAAAATCTATCGAGGAGCTTGATGCGGCAGAAAAGGAGGCTCCCCAAACATTTCCCCAGCAGGAAGAGCAGGAGCCCCCTAAACCTGTTTCCTTTGTGATAAAGTGGATCAACCGGCTTTTGGAACGGATCCGATTTTAAGTCATAGGCACTTGCGGGATAATGCGTCCTTCAATCCGGTCAAAGATATCATCCAGATCCCTGCCTGTGATGGTTAAGCCATGATTTTTAAGGCCAATCACTGTCTGGGCAGGGTTCTCCGATTCACTTACGAGTTGGGCTACCGTTTTGGCCAACTCAATTGTCCCGCAAGGGTAATTGATTTCAGTTTCCTTAACCCCATCCATCCAAGCATGAATATGCACTATCGCGCCTACTCCAGGATGCTGGCGGTATATCATCCAGTGTTCAATTGCATCGACGGAGGCCCGTTTAGGCTGTACATGGGGGGGTACGCTGATGCGCATCCCATTACGATCATGGTCATAGTCTTTGATCAATAAGATATCTTGGCCTATGGTTTTCAATTTGGACTTATTGACTCCGCTGGCACTCATCCAAAACGTGTGTGCATCCCGCCTGCTGCTCAAATTGCCATAACTTAAGCCGCCGATGCCATACAATTTATGCAAATGGCGCAGGTCACGTTCAGACAGATACTCTTTGATAGGAAACGGAGCGGGCAACAGATTCAACTCATCTAGTCTTTGGCCTGCCCGATACATTTGCTGGGTGATTCCGTCACCATCCCATAGCTCTTGGGGTAAATCGGGTTCAAAATAATTGTCGATGACCAAGTTGGAAGAGGCCAAAGGCTCCAGGCGCTGGTAAACGGCTTCAAACAATTGTTCTTCCTCACCGAATGAATAGGGAAGACGGTAACACCCTTGTTCAGGTGTAATAAAATAAATCGTCGACCGGTCTTTACTGCGGACAATGCACAGCAGATGATTGGCGAGGGTCCGAATCAAATAAGGATAAGCGACTTTAAACATATTTTCGGGATGATCTTCTTCGTTTTGAATTTCCCGTTCTATTATAGAAACGACGAAAGTAGCCTGCGCCTGGCGCCGGAAGGGGCGGGGACGTTCCGGTTCAACCAAGTTAAACACCAGTTTGATATCACCTAAAGGCAAGTCCATATACGTATACCCTTTGTTTATAAATTGAGCTTTGATACCACGTATAAACCAATCCATAAACGGACTGCGGTATGTTCCGACAATACTAAAATTTTTCATGCATTGACCTCCTAGGATTGGTATATTTTAACATTATTATTAATGTAACCGTCTAGGCCTGAATTATTCATTTGCGGTCTTTGTGGAATACTAGGAACAGACAGATAAAGGAAAAGCAAGGTGATGGTATGTATTGCTTTATTGTTAACCGGACATCTGGGCACGGGCGGGGCGGCCGTGTGTGGAAAAAGAGTGAAGCCAAGTTGAATGAGGAACGAGTTTGGTGTTTAGCGTCAGGCATGTATCCAAACCGGGAATCGATTTTTACTACGGTAAAAAATAGAGGTAACGTCTGTGTTACCTCTGGTTGTGCATGGGGATGGAGAAATTGTGGGCGAGACACCAATTCAGGTCACCGTCCATCCCGATACCCTGCAAGTGCTGCAAGGCTCATGATCTCCCTTTTGTTCTTACCTTTCATATTCATGTTCATACAACGCATAAAGGAAGTGTGCCAACTTTTTGGAAATGCGTTTAAGGAAACGTTTCATTTTCTTCCTTCTTTCTGTTCGCGGTGTATCTCTTGCTGGGTAAAGGCCGAACCCTTTGTTAAAACCTAGTGTCTGCATTTGGAACCCATTTATTCAGAAGGGCAGGTTGCAGGTTAATAAAGCAATAAAAAAATGGCTTTTCCTTTAAAGTAAAAGCTGGACTGTTGACACACGTGGTCAACAGTTATTTTTATGGCCGTGGTTTATCCCAGTCTTGAACGAAGCTTAATTTTTGACTTTAATATGAGCAGAGCGTCAATAGCCGCTTGATGATGGACATGTTCGGTCAAAGATGTAATCTTGTCACGGTCTCTTTGATAGGTAGAAAGAGATTGGTCGATCATGTCCAGTACTTCATCAATATGAAAGAGTTGCTTCATCATTAGATCACCCATTTTTAGGATTAACATAAATGGCTAAAAAATATACGTCAGAATATTTTCATTTCCTGGGTAAGCGCAAAGAACGTCTTCGCTCTACGGGTTTAGACATTTTTCTTGACATACTTTAGCGATATTTGTCACATGGCTAATACTCTATTTTCATGTCTCCGGGCCTGATTAATCCCTTTCGGCGTAAATAAGCAGCAATAATCAGGCTGATCACAGCAGGTCCAATAAAATGGAGAACAAGAACTTTAAACAGGACATCCCAGGTAAAACCCATGGTGGTAAACGTCATGATTTGACCTACCAAACCGCTTGTTCCCATCCCGGCCCCTTCCTTAACGTTCTCCATTTGCCACCAAACGGTGGCAATGGGCGCCAATATGGCTCCTGCCAATGTGGGCGGCAGCAGGATAAACGGATTTCGGATAATGTTTGCAATTTGTAACATGGAGGTGCCCAGCCCTTGGGCGAGCCAGCCGCCGATGCCATTATCCCTGTAACTGCATGTGGCAAAACCGATCATTTGGGCGGCACATCCCACAGTGGCAGCTCCTGCTGCCAGTCCTTCCAAGCCCAGCATAATGGCAATAGCCGCGCTTGATATAGGGGCAGTCAAGGCGAGTCCCATTAACACAGCGACCAAAATCCCCATCACAACCGGATGTTGACCAACCGACCAATTGATCATGTCCCCAAAGGAACGTAAAAGAAGATCTAAATAGGGGCCCATGTAAAAAGCAGTCACATACCCTGCCATGATCGTGGTTAAAGGGGTTATGATAATATCCAGCCGTGTTGACTTGGACACCAGTTTGCCAAACTCTGTTCCAATCAGTGCCGCCACATAAGCGCCGGCAGGTCCTCCGAGCGGCATACCGGCAGCTCCGCAAATGGCAGCGGCAAACAAGACTAAAGGAGGCGCCTTTAAACCAAAAGCTACGGCTACACCGATAGCCGGTCCGGCCAGATCCATCGCTAACTGTCCTATATCGATTAAAAAAGGAATATTCAATTGTTGGCCTGCTGTGCGGATAATTAAACCAATAATGAGGGAAGAGAACAGCCCCAAAGCCATATAAGATAAACCGCTAATGATATATGTTTTGAGGGAGAGATCAATCCCCTTGCGTTCTAAAAAAGACCTCACTTAGGATCTCCTTCCTTTAAAAATTTCTTTGCTTTTTGGCTAGAAAGTTGACAGGATTATCATATACCATTAAAGTCGAATAATACAATAAGTGTTTTTTTAGCTCATGGAGTGGAGGATGAAAGCCTTGATCGAAAATAAGAGAATTTGCTTTGTCGGTGCAGGGGCCATGGCCGAAGCCATCCTGAGTGGTCTTTTAGATCATAAAATTGTTAAGCCAGGGCAAATCACAGTCACCAATAAAGAGGATCGTTTCCGGCTGGATGAATTGGTGTATAATTTTGGGATTGTTGCTGATCGCACCCAAAGATACACATCGATTCAAGAAGCGGATATATTGATTTTAGCCATGAAACCGAAAGATTTAAAACAGGCGCTGCTGGATATCAGGGAGTGGACCCGGCCGGATCAATTGTTCCTTTCAGTTGTTGCCGGTGTTTCAACAGCCACGATTTCCCGTCTTCTGGGTCATTCCGCCCCAGTGATCCGGACGATGCCCAACACATCTGCTGTTGTGGGCTTATCCGCCACCGGCATGTGTTTGGGGGCAAACGTACGTGAGGAACATGTCCGCCTGGCCCGCACTATATTTGAATCGATTGGACTCGTATTTATCACTGAAGAAGAAAAGTTGGACGCCATTACTGGACTATCAGGCAGCGGTCCTGCCTATGTTTATTTTCTGGTAGAAGCAATGATTAAGGGAGGTATGGATGTGGGCCTTAGTTACGAGGAGGCCCGTAAGCTGACCTTGCAGACGGTTCTGGGGGCAGCAACCATGTTGAATGAGACAGGTGAAGATCCTGCCGTTTTACGGGAAAAAGTCACCAGCCCTAACGGGACAACAGCCAGAGGGTTGGAAGTTTTGAGACGTTATCAGTTTGAAGAAGGCGTTCGTGAGTGCATTAAGCAAGCGACTCAACGTTCAAAAGAGCTGGGTCAAATGCTTTCCATTAACGCAGAAAACGATAAGGACGAACATGTACCTCTTGCATCCCGCAACGACGGCAAATCATAGGGGTCTTGAGTAAAAAGCTGCCCACGCAGCTTTTTTTCTTTAAAGATGAACCAATTTAGGCGTTGATCATATATTGGTAAAGAAGTTCGGTTGAGAGGTGAAGCTATGGCGGTTATTCAAGCAAATGCAAACGAAGTGAAGCTTTTAGCCCGATTGATGCGGGCAGAAGCTGAAAGTGACGGTGAACTGGGAATGTTAATGGTGGGTAACGTAGGGGTCAATCGGGTACGTGTGCGTTGCCTTGATTTTGCAGATATCAACTCCATCGAAAGAATGGTCTGGCAATCACCCGGCGGATTTGAAGCAGTACATTACCCATACTTTTACCAAAGAGCGAGAGAAAGAGATATTCGTTTGGCTCAGCGCTGTATTAATGGCGAGCGTTTCCATCCAGCCGAATTTTCACTATGGTTTTTCCGGCCAGATGGTCCCTGTCCAGCCCAATGGTGGGGACAGTGGAATGCCGGCCGCTACAAATCCCATTGTTTTTACAGTCCAACCCAGTCCGACTGTCCTGATGTTTACCGAACGTATTAGTGCAGAGGAGGTATGCTGATGTATTATCAAGGTTCACCCTATCACACACCATATTTACCTCATCCCACAAGTTATCACCAGAACCCCTATGGTCAAGAACAGTGGGGGAACCCGGCACCTGTGGAAAGCATGAACCGGCAGCAAGTTCCCCAGGTACCGCAGATCACATGGCCGTGTTTAACCGCTGAAGGATTCCTGCCTTTGGAAGTCTCTTACATCGAAAATATTTTGCGCTTTAACAGGGGCAAGATGGCCCGGCTCTATTTTACTTATGAAAACAATCCGGAATGGCCTGCCCAGGTGTACACGGGCCGGATTGAAGAAGCTGGACGTGACCATATCATTATCAGCGATCCTGAAACAGGAAAAAGTTATTTATTGTTGATGGTCAACCTGGATTTCGTTGAGTTTGATGAACCGATTGAATATATTCCCCCCATGGTTCCCAGCCCGCCCATTGCCCAGCGTCCTGTTCCGCAAACCCCGCGTCCCCGGATGTGATCCGGAGTATGATTTTCGCCTCTTTTGTTCATAATGTTTAAAAAAGGACAAAAGAGGTGAAATTGGCTATGACGTCTTCTGTTCCGACACGCTGGAACTGGAGGGGATTCCTCAGACGCTATATGATTATTCTGATGGGATTGCTACTAGTTGGATTGCTGTGGAACCCTTTTACGGCACCATCTTCAACGGATGAAGAGAAACAGCCTACTTTAAAGGTGGAGCATCAGGTAAAAGGGCGCGACCTCCACCTCCAGTTAGATGTTAACAACTTCCAGTTCTCAGTCGAACAGATGGATAGGGAAAAGCATTACGGGCAGGGACACGTTCATCTTTACATTAATGGTGAAAAAGTGGCAAAAATTTTTGACAAAGAATACGTGCATAAAAACTTGCCCCCAGGAACCCATGAAGTTAAAGTGGAATTGGCTCACAACAATCATGACTCTTATGGTGTAGAAGAAACGTTTACAATCGAAGTGAAAGAATAAAAGTGAATGTTCTTCCTGCTAAACCGTCGCTCCGGATATGGACCGCGACGGTTTTCATTGTTATGATAATCATACAGACAATCATTTACAGCTTAGTTGCTTTTAATTTCTACAATATTCAATCAATATGTTTAAATAATATATGGAGGTATGAGCATGAAAGAAACATTGACTTACCGGGCAAAAGAAAACGGATTTATCATTAACCTGCCCTATGGAGAGCTGCATGTATCCGGGGATGCCCAGTACGGATTCCGCCCCTATCAACTGTTGGTTTCAGCTGTGGCTGTTTGCAGCGGAGGGGTGTTACGCAAAATTCTACGTAAGCAACGCATAAAAATTGACGATATTGCCTTGTCAGCTGAAGTGACCCGCAGAGAAGAGGGGGCACAAGAAATCGAAAAAATTCACATCCACTTTAAAATTACAGGCAAAAACTTGTCCGAGCAAAAGATTGAAAAAGCCTTGGCCTTAACCCGTAAACATTGTTCGATGGTTCAGTCTGTCAAAGACAGCATTGAGATCAGCGAAACTTATGAACTTATTGATCCTGAAGAAAATTAAACACTTGTTTAATACAAGTGATTTAAACTTTGGGGGGAATGATAAAAAAGGTAAAGCCCAGCAAAAGGATTGTCGTGTATGGTTCAATACATTGGCTGTCATGTTAGCATAGCTAAAGAAGATCAAATTATTAGGCGAAGACGATGCAGTATCCTGAACGCCTTTAAGGGCAACCAAACCAAAGTAGATTATGCCATTATTCCCCATACGGTATTTACCATCCCTCAAGTGGCCACTGTTGGCCTGACAGAAGAAGGTTTAATTTTAATGGCCCAGCAGGCCGTCCGGGAGTTGGATACACAGTCGGTACCAAAATAAGAAATTTTGCCCGCCTTAGCCCGCTAAAAGTGACTTCTGCCGTGAAGGCAAAAGTTACTGTTTGGCGCAAAAAAATAAGGCTCTGTTGAGCCACAGGGATTCAGAACGTGAATTTGTTCAGGCTTCCGAAAGGATGGCCTTGGCGGCATCAAGACCGGATACAACAGC
The DNA here is from genome assembly GCF_014644735.1 of Caldalkalibacillus thermarum. Taxonomy (NCBI): domain Bacteria; kingdom Bacillati; phylum Bacillota; class Bacilli; order Caryophanales; family Bacillaceae; genus Caldalkalibacillus; species Caldalkalibacillus thermarum. Next base: position 91,017 of record NZ_BMKZ01000003.1, read on the forward strand.
CCCTTCCATTGTCGCAAAATAAGGCTGTTTGGTGTAATCTCCGGCCAATTTTAATCCGCGGATGGGCGTTTGTTGGCCGGGGCGCTGTTTATGATACCCCTTGGGTGCGAAACTGTAAAAATCAGCATGATGGGAGATCACTCTGAAATCACGGATGTGGGGCTTAATGTCCATACCCAGTTGTTTAGCATCCCGGATAACACTGGACAGTACCTCTTCGGCTGGCATGTTTAAAAACTTTTCCGGCGGAGTGAGGATAATGGATAAGCGCCCGGGCACATGTTTAAAGGTGGTACGTGACTGTTCGGCAAAGCTGGCTAGACATGTTCCCGGCCCGAACGTCGTGCGGTCGGTAGGCAAAGCAGGACGGTCTAAATCAATTTGAATGGTCACCGCGGGCATGGCCGGCAAATTTAAAAGGGGCTTAATCCAGGGATGTTGACTGAAATGGGGCTGCAGCAATTGCTGCGCTTTATCCAGTGATGTGGCCAGGACCACCTGGTTGGCTCGTACTTCTTCATCATCTAACGCCACACCCACGACCTGTCCCTCCTCCACAAGCAGGCCTTGTACAGGTGTTCCTGTATACACCTTGCCGCCATGCCGTTCAATGGCCCTGGCGATCGGTGCACACAACACTTCTGTCATGCCGCCCAGGAAGGCACCAATGCGCATTTTATAAAACCGCGTCAAGCCAGGCGCAAACAGACCGAAGAAGGCCAATGCCGAATACTCTTGTATGGGTTTGAAAAAGAGGCCGGTGCTGAAAGGTCCAAGCAGATAATCAATGGCTGCCTGGCGGACACCATATTTGCGGGCATAGTCATAAACACTGATATAATCCAGTTTGTCAGGATTTAAAAAGAAATCCTTGAACCCCGCCACAAAGAACGGGATTAACGAGGCCTTGTCAAGGGGTGACAGCATCTCGTTATTACCGATGATCCCGGCAATCATTTTCAGTGGGCCGTGAACAGGGGCAACACCGAATAAACCTGGCGAATTGTGTTGAGGGGTTCGTATTTCAATGCGTTCTTCCCACCTGATGATGTCGTCCAAACGAACGCCAGCCCGTTCAAGGACTTTGGGCAGCGCTTGATAATAGCCAATGTAACGGTGAAATCCTGATTCCACCAGCATTCCGTTTTCGTCCCAGGAAGCGGTGCGTCCGCCGACCCAGTCACGGGCTTCAAAGAGGAAGACATCACGACCATTTTCAGCCAACTCCAAGCCACAGCTAAGTCCGGCCAGACCGGCACCGATGATGACCACATCTGTTTTCATGATATTTACCCTGCCTATCGTTTGATCATGTACATGTTTTCAAGTTGTTGTTTTGTTTCTGCTGTGCCCAGCTCATAAATCTTTTGATATATATGATTGAGGACCTGTTCATATTGCTCGTTATCGGTCATGGCTTCTTCTTGCTGAAAAGGGAAGAAGGCATCAAAAAAAGTGTCGCTTTCTTCTTCTAGAAGTTCCATAAACAGATTGCGCAGCTCCACCATCTCTTCTTCCGTGGCTTCAATGGCAAAAGCAAAGGTTGCAGGATCCTGTTCATCTAAAATTTCGCCGGTTTTTGGATGTACGAAATAGCGCTGTTTGGTCATGCTAGAGATTCCACTCCTATGTTATAATCCTCTGTAGTGTAAGTGTCCCATGATGTGGGCCAAAATATGCAAGGAATTACGCGATAGAGACCTCTTTGCCCTATCAGATTGACTTTGGCCTTGTGTTGCGTCATGCTGTTGTCAGGAGGTGTTTGTTTTGCGTTTGCAAGGAAAAAAAGTGATCAGTCTTGTCCATCACGAGTTTGAAGATCTTGAACTTTGGTACCCCCTGATTCGTCTCAAGGAAGAGGGAGCCACAGTTCACCTGGTTGGGGAACAGAAGGGGGAGACTTACAAGGGAAAATACGGGGTGCCTGCGGTCGCTGACTATGCCTTTGATGACATTGACCCTGGTGAGTATGATGCCATTTTGGTTCCCGGGGGATGGGCGCCAGATAAGCTGCGCCGTTTTCCGCAAGTTATTAATATGATCCGGCATATGCACGAAGCAAAAAAACCCATCGGCCAAATTTGTCATGCAGGATGGGTCCTCATTTCTGCCAAGATATTGAAGGGCAAAAAAGTCACCAGTACACCTGGTATCAGGGATGACATGGAAAATGCAGGGGCGATTTGGGTTGATGAGCCAGTCGTGGTGGATGGAAACTTGGTTTCCAGCCGCCGGCCTCCAGATCTGCATGAATATGCTAAAGCGTTTGCTGATGTGCTAGCTGGACAATAAAAGCATTTGCTTTTCCCAACAGATTTCAGTAGAATAGCAATGTGGTGTGCACGTGAGAGGAAAGGAGGAACCAACATGCGTGTTAAAGTAACGCTTGCTTGTACGGAAACTGGAGACCGGAATTATATCACCACCAAAAATAAAAGAACCCATCCTGAACGGTTGGAATTAAGAAAATATAGCCCGCGTCTGAGACGGTATACTTTGCATCGTGAAACGAAATAAGAAGCTGGCTTTATTTTGCCCATAAGTTGTGTTTCAAAAGCGACCCCATAAGTTGTGTTGCAAAAGCAACTTATGGGTTTTTCAGTATCACCTGATGCGATACATATTTGCATGTTGGTATACACTAGTCCATTTTTTGTATTATAATGGATAAAGATCCATTAAACATAAAAACATTGTCATACACGAATGGGGAGGTTCATGATGAAATTGATAAGAATGGTTATCTTAACCTTGTTGATTTGTTCGGTTGCTGCGCCATGGACAGCGTCAGCTGCAGGGTTGGACACGGGTCAGGATATGCTCCTGTTTGCTGCAGGTGGTGGAAACAGCGGGGCTAGCGAAAATACCGGCCTTACGTTTACGGATATCAGCATGATCGTGATGATCATTTTGGCCACCATTTATTTTGCAGCACTGTATGTCAAAGAATGGAGACAGGTCAGATAAACCGGGACAAGCACAAGGTTGGACAAAGTGAAAGGGGCGTTAGCATTGAATATTGTCTCGATCGAGCCGACGCCGAGTCCCAACGTCATGAAATTAAACCTTGATACCCCATTGCCTGAAGGCGTATCCTACAATTTCACCTTCGAGAACAAGGACCAGGCACCGCAACATATTCGTCAGTTGCTAGACATTGAAGGGATTAAAGGAGTTTACCAGGTTAAAGACTTTATTGCCATTGAGCGTAACCCTAAAATCGATTGGCGTGCGATCCTGCCTAAATTACAACAAGTTTTTGGGGAAGGCTCAATCGATGTTGAAAGCATGATTAAATCAACCGCCTTCAGTGAAGATGAGGTTTATGGCGGGGTTCAAGTGTTTATACAGACCATCAAGGGGATTCCCATGCAAGTCAAATTAACCACCCCTTCCCGGGAAAAACGCTATGCCTTGCCCCAACGCTTTCTGGATGCTGCCCTGAGGGTGCAGCAGGCTGTTAGCAATCTGATCACTGAGCGCAAGTGGGAAGAGCAAGGCGTTCGCTATGGTGAACTGGATGAGATTGGTGAGCAAGTGGTGGAAGAAATTAATGCGGCCTATGATGACGAACGCCTTGGACGGCTGGTTGATCAGGCTTTGGGAGATCAAGATGCACGGCTAGAAGAACAGCCTCTCTCAGCTGCAGAAGCGGTAAAACGTTTGGATCACTCAGATTGGAAAACACGCTACAAAGCGTTGGAGCAACTAGAGTTGACAGAAGAAGATATTCCCGTGCTGGCCAAAGCTATCGACGATCCCCACATGTCTATACGCCGTTTGGCAGTTGCCTATTTGGGGGAGATTGGCGGCAAAAAAGTGCTGCCCCTGTTATATAAAGCTTTGCAGGACAAGTCTCCTGCCGTTCGCCGCACAGCAGGGGATGCTCTGTCTGACATTGGCGACCCTGAGGCGATGGAACATATGATAGAAGCTTTAAGCGATAGTAACAAACTTGTCCGCTGGCGTGCCGCGCGCTTTCTATATGAAGTAGGGGACCATACCGCCATACCTGCCTTAAGAGAAGCGCTCAACGATCCAGAGTTTGAGATTAGCTTGCAGGCCAGAATGGCGCTGGAGCGCATCGAAAAGGGCCAAAAGGCTGAGGGAACCATTTGGCAGCAAATTACTCGCAGCATGAAAAATAGAGAAAACAATGAAGCTGATTGAACAACAACAGACAGCTGATTTTCAGGCAGACTCCTTCCGGCACAACAGGCTGTTTAACAGCTCATCAAACCGGAAGGAGTTTTTGCTTCTGGTTTCTTCAAAAGTGTGATTTTGCCCTTTCCTTTTCTTTTGTTTTTGCTATAATAGTAATTATCTAAATTTTGGACAAAACGAATATCATAGTAACTTTTGAAGCGTTGGGAAAGGAGAGAACCACATGACAGAGAAAGAAGCACAGAACAGACGCACACAAGATCTTAGACTGCGCAGCAAGGTGATTAGTGATCCGGTTCACCGTGCTCCCAACCGGGCCATGTTGCGTGCTGTCGGATTTAGTGATGAAGATTTTCGAAAGCCGATGATCGGGATTGCCAGTACCTGGAGTGAGGTCACCCCCTGTAATATCCATTTGGATGAATTGGCCCGCAAAGCAAAAGAGGGAGCCAGGCAAGCAGGCGGTGCGCCTTTAATTTTTAATACGATTACCGTGTCAGATGGGATATCCATGGGGACTGAGGGCATGCGTTATTCTTTGCCCAGCCGTGAAGTGATTGCCGATTCTATTGAAACGGTGGTGGGAGCAGAGAATTTGGACGGATTTGTAGCCATCGGCGGTTGTGATAAAAATATGCCTGGCTGCATGATGGCGATCGGTCGTTTAAATCTGCCCAGTGTTTTTGTCTATGGGGGAACCATACAGCCTGGAAAATTGAACGGTAAAGACATTGACATCGTGTCTGCCTTTGAAGGAGTGGGACAGTATAACAAAGGTGAGATTGACCGGGAAGAACTGCATCAAATCGAATGTCACGCCTGTCCCGGGCCAGGGTCATGCGGAGGGATGTATACGGCCAATACCATGGCTTCGGCTATAGAAGCAATGGGGATGAGTTTGCCCGGCAGCTCGTCCACCCCGGCCATCAGTCCGGAGAAGCTGACGGAAGCTAACCAGGCAGGACAAGCTGTCTTTAATTTATTGGAACAAGGGATCTACCCACGGGACATCATGACCAAAAAAGCCTTTGAAAATGCAATTACGGTGGTGATGGCTCTGGGTGGATCAACCAATGCTGTTTTACATCTGTTAGCGATTGCCCATGCTGTGGGCGTGGATCTAAGTTTGGATGACTTTGACCGTATCCGCCGCCGGGTGCCGCATATTGCTGATCTAAAGCCAAGCGGCCGTTACGTTATGCAAGATCTTAACGATGTTGGCGGTGTGCCAGCGGTCATGAAAGAGTTGCTGCAAGCTGGCTTGCTCCATGGTGACTGTTTGACAGTCACAGGCAAAACACTGGAAGAAAATCTGGCTGAGCAACCTTCTCTCAAAGCTGGGCAAGACGTGATTCGCCCCTTGGATGATCCCTTCCTGGAAACCGGTCCGTTGGTGATTTTAAAAGGGAACCTGGCGCCTGAGGGTGCAGTGGCTAAAGTGTCGGGGCTGAAAAAGAAAAAAATCACTGGTCCGGCCCGGGTGTTTGACACAGAGGCAGAAGCAACAGAGGCTGTGTTAAACGACCAAATTAAACCAGGTGATGTGATTGTCATTCGTTACGCTGGGCCGAAAGGGGGGCCGGGCATGCCAGAAATGCTGTCCATTTCAGGGATTTTAATCGGAAAGGGCTTAGGTAAGGATGTAGGGCTTCTGACAGACGGGCGGTTTTCCGGCGGGACGCACGGCTTGGTCGTAGGCCATGTGGCGCCAGAAGCTCAGGTTGGCGGCCCCATCGCTTTGTTAAAGGAAGGCGATATGATCACGATAGACAGTGAAAAACAGGAACTTTCTGTGGCCGTGTCAGATGAAGAATTTGCAGAACGGCGCAAACAATGGCAAGCACCCCCACTGAAGCACAGCAAAGGCATCTTGGCCAAATATGCCCGTTTAGTTTCCTCCGCATCCAAAGGAGCGGTCACTGACTAAGCTTTAGCTGGTATCTCATGCTGACCGAAATCAAAACAGACCTTCATCGGCCGTTGAGGCTGGTGAAGGTCCGTTATATTTATGGACATTTAAAGTCTGAAGCGGGTTAAGTTGTCAAAGAAGGTTTGCAAAAACTCAAAGAAGTTTTTTACTGAGGGTGCCAGGTCACGATTCTTGGGTGTGATGACGCCTACTGTCCGGGTGACCTGTGGTTCCACGATACGCATTTTAATTGCTTCACGGGGAATGTTATCCATCAGGGTCACTTCAGGCAGCAGGGCAACCCCGAGTCCGGCAGCGACCAATCCTTTGATGGTATCAATATCCTCTCCTTCAAAGGCCACATGGGGCTTAAATCCTGCTTGTTGACAGGCATTGACGACAATTTCACGGAGAATGAATCCAGTGCGGAACATGACAAACGGTTCTTTGCGTAACTGATCCAGACGCAGCGCATCCTGATCAGTCAACGGATGGACAGCCGGCAAGATGGCCATCATTTCTTCAGTGAAGAGAATATGTCCATCCACCAGCTCATGATCAGTGGGAACAGGAGCGACAAAAGCCAGATCAATTTCCCCTTTAACGACCGAGTTAATCAGCGTGGATAAAATACCCTGTCTGAGTTGAAACCGGATTTTGGGATGTTTTTCCCGAAAAGCGGAGATCACTTTAGGCAACGTATTAGCTGCCAAGCTATTTGGAAAGCCGATGCGGATGACCCCGGATTCCGGATCCAAAAACTCCTTGACTTCCTGCACGGCTTTATCAATTTCCCGTATGGCAATTTCTATATGTTCCAAAAAAAGTTTCCCAACCGGTGTTAATTTTACATTGCGGCCTTCCCGGATAAACAGCTGAACGCCCAACTCATCTTCCAAATTACTGATCTGCCGGCTGACAGCGGACTGGGCCACATGCAGGGCATCAGCAGCATGGGTGACATGTTCCCGCTTGGCCACTTCGATAAAATACTTTAATTGTCGCAACTCCATGAGGTAATCAACCCCTGGCTCATCTCGAAATTAGATAATATCTACTTAAATTATACATGAAATATATAGATTTAGACTGCGAAATTGTGAATTTTGACTACTATCATCGCCTTTTCTCATAAAAAAAACCCTTTTCTCAAAGGAAAAGGGCGATGCTTAATAATAATCCGTAACGCATATGCAATTGTGCTGTTAACTTCATGGCAGGCATCATTTCAACAGGTTTCGTTTTGCCAATAAATCCGCGGACAGCTTTCAGAGCAGTTGGGATACTAAGCAAGACCAATAAGATCCATAGGGAAGCATCGGTCAGTACAGCCATCGCGACCGCCCACACATAAGCAAAAACAAACATTGCTCCTAATAATTGGATAGCACGTTTCCGTCCAATGAGTATGGCCAGGGTACGCCGTCCTGCTGCCTGGTCTTCGTCTAAATCGCGAATATTGTTGGCCAGCATGATGGCAGCAACCAGAATGGCGATTGGAATTGAGACGAGAACACTGTACAGGGTGACCATTCCAGTCTGAATATAGAAAGCCAGTAAGATAATGACAGGTCCCATGAACACACCTGCCGCCAATTCCCCAAAGGGGGAGTAAGCGATAGGATAGGGCCCCCCTGTATATAGATAACCCACCGCCATACTGATACTGCCAATAAGCGCCACCCACCAACTGCTGTTCAGACAAATATAAACCCCCAACAAAACTGCGATGGCAAATAGAAGGATGGCTAATTTTAGTACGACCTTTGGCGGGACTCCCTCACGGACGATGGCGCCTCCGATTCCGACCGATTCTTTCGTATCAAGCCCGCGTTGGTAATCATAGTATTCATTAAACATATTCGTAGCTGCTTGAATTAATATTGAAGCGATGAGCATAGCTATAAACAATGTCCAATTGATAGACGTGACCTTCAGTGTTAAGGCCGTGCCAATCAGCACTGGGATGAACGAGGCGGTTAAGGTATGGGGACGTAACAAATTCCACCACACCTGCCATGGAGTATCCTTTCGATGCGGTGGAAAAGAGGTCGGTTTGGAATGTTCAATGTGTGGTTCCACTGTGATTCTCTCCTTAAATTTAGCCCTGCTGTCTCTTAAAGTTTAGGAAAACGAATTCATGCTGTCAATACCTGCGCCCTAAAACATATTGCCAGGGGAGAGCTTGTTGACAATTAAAGATTGGTAGGTGTATGCTGAAGTAAAATGCGTTCGCAGTAATCACATCAAGTGATAAAGTCGCGAAGTGATAAAGTCGCGTAGTCGGATAAAAGGTGGGAGGAGAAGTTGCGGTGATCCGTCAACAGCTCGATATACTTGATGATTTTGTGCAGGGGATGCAGCAGGCGTTAAAGTCATGCCGGCCGGGACTTGTCAGCCTGGTGACGCGAATTCAACCGCTAGACCCCCTCTCTTTTTATGCCGCTGCAGGTCAATGGTTTCACGGTCAGCGCCTGTACTGGTCAACACCAGATCATGAGTTTACCTTAGTCGGATTGGGGACAGCCGTTAAAATTGAGTCTGACCGGGACACCCGCTTCGATGATGTAACGAAAGAATGGAAACACTTAATAGCTAACACCCATATCCATACCGAAGGAGAGGTAATGGGAACGGGGCCTCTCCTGTTAGGAGGATTCTCTTTTGATCCGCAAAAGCCTTCTTCTTCTCTATGGCAAAATTATAAAGCGGCATCTTTCATTTTACCCCAATTTTTATTAACCCAAAGCAAGCATCAAAGCTATTTAACCATAAATGCCTACATCCATCCTGAGTATGACTTGCCTGAAAAAATCGATCAGTTAAACAGATTAAAGGAACGGCTTATCACCCGGTGCATGGATTTTTCCTTCGCACAAGAGGTTCATCCAATAACATTAAACGTTTTTGAGCCGGCTCGGGAAGAATGGTTAAGAAGCGTGAAGCAGGTTATTGCTGAGATTCAACAGGGTGTCTTGCAAAAGGTGGTTCTGGCCCGCAGGGTAGAGGTGGAGAGTGAAACCCCCTTTCGTCCCGAACAGATTTTAAATTATTTACGCCAAGTTCAAACCTCAAGTTATGTTTTTTCCATTGAATGGGGAGAAAACGCCTTTGTCGGGGCCACTCCTGAGCGATTAATTAAAAAAGAAGGCTCCCGTGTTTTATCCACCTGTCTAGCAGGCTCAATCAAGCGGGGACAAACCTTGGAAGAGGATCTGGCCTTAAGCAAAGCTTTGCTTCAAGATCCCAAAAACAGGGTGGAGCACGAGATTGTGGTGCGCATGATCAAACAAGCCTTAGGGGACTTATGCACCCGGGTTGAAGCCCCAGATCAGCCTATCATCTATAAAACCAAACAAATTCAACATTTGTATACCCCGGTGCGGGGGCTAGCCAAAGATAACATATCCCTATTAAAAATGGTTGAAGCTCTGCATCCTACTCCTGCGTTGGGAGGCTATCCCCGAGAGGAAGCTGTCCGGCGGATCCGGGAGCTTGAAGGGATGGACCGGGGCTGGTATGCGGCTCCTATCGGCTGGCTTGACCGGCAGGGGAACGGTGAATTTGTGGTTGCCATTCGTTCCGCTTTAATCCGGCATAGACAAGCCACTCTTTTTGCCGGTTGTGGTATTGTGGAAGATTCTGACCCACAATCCGAATACGAGGAAACGCAGATGAAATTGAAGCCCATGTTGTCAGCTCTAGGAGGACATTAATAATGGAAACAATAATGAAAACCAACCGGGAAGCGTTTCTTTATGTACATGCCTTTATTGATGAACTATACAACAGCGGCGTTCGCCATGTGGTGATTAGCCCTGGATCACGGTCAACGCCCTTGGCCATGACAGCTGCGGAACAGGGGAAAATGAAGCTGTGGATTCATGTTGATGAACGCTCGGCCGGATTTTTTGCCCTAGGTATGTCCAAAGTGTTAGCGTGTCCTGTTGCCCTTGTATGTACCTCTGGAACAGCCGCGGCCAATTATTTTCCGGCCGTGGTTGAAGCGTTTTATGGACGTGTTCCCTTAATTGTCCTGACAGCAGACCGTCCTCACGAGTTGCGGGATGTAGGAGCACCTCAAACCATTAATCAGCTGCATCTGTTCGGTCAGCATGTAAAATGGTTCATGGAAATGGCGGTTCCTGAATCCTCTCAACCGTTGTTGCATTATGTGCGCAGCACTGCCAACCGGGCGGTGGCCACCGCATGTTCGTCACCAGCGGGACCTGTTCATCTTAATTTTCCATTCAGGGAGCCTTTGGTCCCTGATTTTTCCGTTTCTGAATCTAGTGCGTCAGAAACAAGTGTCCGTCACCTGCGGCGCGGCAGTGTCGTTGAAGGCAGGGCAGCATTATCTCAGGTGCAGGTCACAGAAGGTGTACGCACGCTCCCTGGACATACTTTGGAAGCTTTGGCAGACAGGCTGCTGTCTGCTCCCAAGGGTCTCATCGTGTGCGGACCTATGGAAAATACTCGCTGCCTGAAGGCCATGATTGCCTTGGCTGAACAGTTAGGCTACCCTATTCTGGCTGACCCCTTGTCCAACTTGCGCTGTGTCCGAGATGTTTCCCCAGTAATCATTGATGCCTACGATGCGTTTTTGCGTGACAGCCGAGTGGCAGAATCCTTGAAACCTGACCTGATTCTGCGCTTTGGGGCCATGCCCGTTTCCAAACCTTACTTACACTATGTTCAGCGCTATCCGGACTGTGTACACCTCGTGGTTGACGCTGGCCACGCTTGGAGAGACCCGACCCATCTGGCTACGGATATGCTTTATGCCGACCCAGAATGGCTGTGTGAAGCCCTGCACAAACTTCTTGGCCAACACCGGGCAGGCAGGAAGGGAACTAAAGCTGCATCAGGCTGGCTGGGGCAGTGGCAAGTGATCAATCGGATCACGAGAGAGGCCATGAGGCGGGAAATGGAGCGGTTCAATTCTCTTTTTGAAGGGCGTCTGTTTCAAGAGTTGTCAGAACTGATGCCCGACCCCTCGTTATTGTATGTGGGCAACAGTATGCCGGTGCGTGATTTGGACACTTTCTTCCCATCCGTGTCAAAAAAGGTACGCGTGATGGGCAATCGGGGGACCAATGGGATTGATGGCCTCATTTCCAGCGCTTTAGGTGCCAGTGGTGTTAGTCAAGAACCGGTTGTACTTGTTTTAGGTGACTTGTCTTTTTATCATGATTTGAACGGCTTGTTGCCCGCTAAGCTGTATAATCTTAATCTGACCATTATTCTCGTCAACAATGACGGGGGAGGTATATTCTCATTCTTACCTCAGGCTGAGCATCCACGGCACTTTGAAACCTTGTTTGGCACACCTTTGGGACTGGAATACAGGCATGCGGTCAACATGTATGGGGGCTCTTTTACCCGCATCGATTCGTGGGCTGAGTTTCGGGATACTTTTACCACTGCTATGTCCAGTGGCGGGCTCAATGTCATAGAAGTGCCCACCGAGCGCAAAAGTAACGTGGAGATGCATCGCCGCATTTGGAAAGCGGTTAGTGCTGCCATCACGGATGTGTTGCCCAGGGTGGGAGATACATGAACATCATGGTCAATGGTGTCCGCTATGCTGTTGAAGTGAAAGGTGAGGGTCCTCCCTTGCTTTTGCTCCATGGTTTTACAGGCAGCAAACACAGCTGGCAACCTTTCATCCATTCCTGGAGCCGCCATTTCACCACCATCGCCATCGATCTGCTTGGCCACGGGGAGAGTGACAGTCCCCAAGATCACCGTCGTTACGGGATCACTTATGCTGTTCAGGACTTACAAGCTGTGTTAGAACAATTGGGTGTGGACAAAATCAATGTTCTGGGTTATTCCATGGGAGGCAGGCTGGCCATTGCTTTGGCCAGCAGCTTCCCGGCTAAAGTGAACAGCATGGTTTTGGAAAGCACCTCCCCTGGCTTAAAAACGGAAGAAGAACAGCTGGCCAGGAGAAAACAGGATCAAGCTTTGGCCCGGGAGATTGAAACAGAAGGTTTGGAAACCTTTGTACATAAATGGGAGAATATCCCCTTGTTTGCCTCCCAAAAAAAGCTGCCGGAAGCTGTGCGCAGGAGGCTGCGAGTGCAACGGCTCAGCCAATCTCCCCTCGGGTTGGCCAATAGCTTGAGGGGGATGGGCACCGGCAACCAACCTTCCTTTTGGTCTGCACTTAAGCGGTTTCACTTTCCTGTGCTGGTGATGGCCGGGGAGGAGGATCAAAAGTTTTGCTGCATCGCCAAAGACATGGTCTGCCAATTGCCTCAAGCGACCCTGTCTATCATTAAAGGAGCTGGCCACACAATTCATTTGGAAAAACCGCACATTTTTGATAAAGTAGTTTTGGAATACCTTCTTCAACACCAGTCATGACTACATAAAGTGAATCAAAAACATATAAGGAAGGTGAAAACCGGATGAAGATTGAGTGGAAGAAACAAGGTGATTATGAGGACATTATTTACGAGACCTATGAAGGCATTGCGAAAATCACGATCAACCGTCCCGAAGTGCACAATGCCTTTCGTCCCGAAACGGTCAATGAGTTAATCCATGCTTTTACTGTGGCCCGGGACGACAGCGACATTGGTGTTATTATTTTAACCGGGGCGGGGGATAAGGCGTTTTGTTCCGGCGGAGACCAGAAAGTCCGGGGGCATGGGGGTTATGTAGGCAAAGATAACATTCCGCGCCTCAATGTCCTGGATTTGCAGCGCCTGATCCGCGTGATTCCCAAGCCGGTGATCGCCATGGTTGCCGGATATGCCATTGGCGGTGGACATGTCCTCCATGTCGTCTGTGATTTAACGATCGCAGCCGACAACGCCATTTTTGGCCAAACCGGCCCCAAAGTGGGCAGCTTTGATGGCGGTTACGGTGCCAACTATCTGGCTCGCATTGTTGGTCACAAGAAAGCGCGGGAAATTTGGTATTTGTGCCGTCAATATACCGCTCAAGAAGCATTGGAAATGGGCCTGGTCAATGCAGTTGTGCCCCTGGAAAAACTGGAGGAAGAAACGGTTAAATGGGCTAAAGAAATTTTAGAAAAAAGCCCAACAGCGATCCGTTTCTTAAAAGCGGCCTTCAATGCGGACACAGACGGGTTGGCCGGCCTGCAGCAGTTTGCTGGAGATGCTACGTTACTGTATTATACAACCGATGAAGCCAAAGAAGGTCGGGATGCGTTTAAAGAAAAACGCAAGCCAGACTTTTCCAAGTTCCCCCGTTTTCCATAAATAGCTGCTTGCCAAAAATGTTGGTGATGTGATATGACAGGACAAATCATGCCGTTCTGGTTAAAACAAAGAGCGTTTTTAACGCCTCAGAGAACCGCACTCATAGGGGACGGAGAAAAAGTCACTTTTGCCGAACTAGATCGGCGGGCCCGTCACTTGGCCTCGTGTTTGGCAGGACTGGGCATTAAACAGGGCGACCATGTCGCTCTGTTGATGCCTAACCGGGTACTGACCGTAGAATTGATTCATGCCATTGCTTATCTTGGAGCCGTTACTGTACCGTTAAACACCCGTTTAACTCCTCCTGAGTTAGCCTGGCAGCTGAATGATGTGAATGCCTCCCTCCTTATCTATGATGCTGTTTATAGCGACAAAATCAACGGGCTGAGGGACCAAGTCACTTGCCTTATCCATGATGCGAACTGTCTTAAGGGGAGACGTCATTCAAATGTCAATCTCAAGGAGCACATTGATCTGGACGATGTTCACACCATCATTTATACTTCTGGGACCACAGGCCGGCCTAAGGGCACTTTGCTGACGTTCGGGAATCATTGGTGGAGCGCCATTGGCTCTTCTCTCAATCTGGGGTTGAATAGGAATGACCGCTGGCTGTGCTGTTTGCCGCTTTTTCATGTCAGCGGCCTGTCGATTATCATGCGCAGCGTCATATATGGTATGACGGTTGTATTGCATGACAAATTTGACCCAGTACGGGTGAATGAGTCCATTAAACGGGATAAGGTTACGATGATCTCTGTAGTGACTGCCATGCTGTCAGCTATGCTGGACAACTTGTCTGACCCTGGTTATCCACAGCATTTGCGCTGTGTTTTGCTGGGCGGAGGACCAGCGCCCCTTCCCTTGCTGGAAACTTGTGTCAGCCGGTCTATTCCGGTTTATCAGACCTATGGCCTGACGGAAACGGCTTCCCAGATTGTCACGCTGTCTCCAGATCATCTGTTGGCCAAGGTGGGCTCGGCAGGAAAACCGCTGTTTCCGGCCCAGCTGCGTATTGTGAATAATGGAAAGGAAGTTAAGGCAGGAGAAGTAGGCGAAATTGTCGTCAAGGGTCCCAATGTGACCAGGGGCTACTACAAACAAGAGGAGGCCACAGCACAGGCCATTCAGGGCGGATGGCTTTACACCGGTGATATGGGCTATGTGGATGAAGAGGGTTTTTTATATGTGCTTGACCGTCGTGACGACTTGATCATATCTGGAGGTGAAAATGTTTATCCGGCTGAGGTGGAGGCAGCCTTATTAACCCATCCGGATATTAAGGAAGCAGGTGTAACGGGAATGCCAGATCCCCAGTGGGGGGAGGTGCCGGTTGCATTTATTGTAACAAGACCAGGAGTAAAACTGACAGAAGCTGAGCTTAATCAATTATGTAACAAACTTTTAGCCCGGTATAAGGTGCCGAAAGCATTTTATTTTGTGAACCGTTTGCCGCGCAATGCTTCCAACAAATTGCTCAGGAGAGAGTTGCGCGCGCTGATTCGGCAGCAAGGCTGACCTATTTCCATGTTTACGGCTGGATCATGAATGGATAAAATAGTGAGTAACCACTGTGAGTGACAAGATATCATAAAAATTCTGATGGGAGAGCAAGAGGGGGGAGAGGCCGGTGAAAACCTACCATGTGACTGTTTATTCAAAATCCGGTGAAAAGTTGTTGGATGAAACATTCGAAGCGACTGACGACCAGCAAGCTAAAGTCATCGGCGAAAAACTCTTGAAAGAAAAAAATTATTGGGAATATACGCACCGTGTTGTCTCACCAACAGGAAAGCTGTTGCTTTTCCAATCTTGAACAATCAATTGCCTATCGCTTTAAACAGGCCCGTATCAGCGTGGGCTGTGCCAGCTCACTGATACGGGCTTTAATTTTTCCTGATCCAGTTAACTCTTCATCATCCCAGAGTCTGAGACCGGCTGGATGTAATAACCGTGATACTCCTTAACGGATCTGATCAGCATGCAGAAGAGGGTAATGCCAAACCCTGCCGTGGCCACAACGAATTGGTGGAAAATCAGCCCCATACTGCCAATAAAAGCTCCGAGTGACATGATGAACGGCAGAATGGACGGATCCGGCATGTGGATCTTTCCTGGAGGTTCAGCCGGTACCAGCTGGTGACGGCCTTCCCTTTTTTCAATCCACCAGGCATCTAGTCCCCGAACTTTGGGTGTTTGGGCAAAATTGTATTCCGGGATGGGGGTAGGAACAGACCACTCCAGGGTGCGCCCATCCCAAGGATCCGCGTCAGCCACAGGTTCCCGCAGGGCGGTATAGATCACATTGATGATAAATATGATCGTGCCCGCCGTCATTAATAAAGCGCCAATTGTACTGATAAAGTTGCCCCAAGCCAGATTATATCCTTCCATGTAGGAGAAATAACGGCGAGGCATGCCCCACAAACCGAGAAAATGCTGGATAAAAAAGGTGAGATGCAGGCCGATTAAAAACAGCCAGAAATTCCATCTGCCCAGTTTCTCATTAAGTTTCCTGTTAAACATTTTTGGCCACCAGTAATACACACCGGCAAAGAGGGATAAGGCCACCCCGCCGACAATCACATAATGGAAGTGGGCGACAACAAAATAACTGTCATGATACTGGTAGTCTGCTGGCGGTACGCTGAGCATCACTCCAGTGACACCGCCCATAACAAAAGTTGGGATAAAGGAGAGGGCAAACAGATTGGCTGTTGTAAATTGGATGCGCCCCCCCCATAAGGTAAACAGCCAGTTAAAGATTTTGATTCCAGTTGGCACAGCAATGGCCATTGTGGCCAGACCAAAGAAGGTATTAGCAAAGGGCCCCATACCCACTGTGAACATATGGTGGGCCCAGACCATGAAACCTAAAAAGCCTATTAATATGGTAGCAAATACCAAGGAGGCATAGCCAAACAATCGTTTTTTGGAAAAGGTACTCACAACCTCAGAGATAATCCCAAAGCAGGGGAGGATCAAAATATATACTTCAGGATGACCAAAAATCCAGAATAAATGTTGCCAAATAATCGGATTGCCTCCTCCTGCCACGTTGAAGAAAAGAGATCCGAAAATCCGGTCAAACATGATAAGAAACAGGCCGGCCGTCAACGGAGGAAAAGCAAACAGAATTAAAGCAGACGTAATAAAACTGGTCCAAGTGAACAGCGGCATGCGCATAAAAGTCATTCCCGGGGCCCGCATGTTAATAACAGTCACCAGAAAATTAATAGCCCCCATTAACGTGCCTGCCCCTGAAATTTGTAAGCCAAGCACATAAAAATCAATTCCCGAGCCGCTGTATTCTGTGGCCAGAGGCACATAGGAAGTCCATCCAGCGGTGGGTGCTCCACCTATAAACCAGCTTAAGTTTAACAAGATACCGCCAAAAAGGAATAACCAGAAGCCAAGAGAGTTTATAAAAGGAAAAGCGACATCTCTGGCACCAATTTGCAACGGAATGAACATGTTCATCAGCCCTAATATCAGCGGCATGGCAGCGAGAAAAATCATCGTTGTTCCATGCATCGTCACAAGTTCGTTATATGTAGAACCAGCCAGGAAGGTATTTTCAGGGTACATGAGCTGGATGCGAATCAAAATCGATTCTAAACCGCCAATTAAAAAGAAGAAGCCTCCGGCTATAAAGTACATTTTGCCAATCTTTTTATGATCAACGGTGGTTAGCCACTCCAGCAGCCAATGTTTTTCATAGGGATGGGTATGTTCGCCATGTTGCACAGACTTTTGTTCCAGACCCACATTTTTTCCTCCTTCCTTGTACAGTTTAAGTATTTGACAAATCAGTGACTTTTAAACAAAAAAACCACAGACTTATGCCTGTGGCCTTAATTCTGTCTTACGGAAGGAGAGAAAGGCACGATGACAGACCCGTTCGGAATGGTTAGAGCTGTATGCCTCCCCTTAATCTTCTTCAGTTAATGGATATACACCGTTTTCATCTTGAACTTTTTGGATACTTAATGGTATCAAAATCAGCGCCAAAATAGTTGTCATAAGGCATAGTCACAGTGTAATTTAAGGGCACACCGGCACCCCGGCGTTTGAAAGTATTGCCGGTGACAGCCAAAGAACCAATGGTCATGCCGTGAAAAGAATTGGTAAAGCTGATTACGTTTTCGCGTCCGGTAACCTTGCGGGCCAATTTTAAGGCACTTTCAACGCTATTGGTGCCGGTTGGTCCGGGGAACATGACTTTATAGTTCAGAGTACGGGGTTTTAGAATCACATCGTGAAACTTTTTTAAAAAGGCTTCTTTGGCCTCGGTGGCCATATCCAGACTATGGGTAATACCATCATTTGCTAAATAATCGATCAATTTCTTTTTCATGCGTTCTTCATTGTGTCCGTAGTTTAAGGCACCGGCACCGGAAAAGAAATCGATGTATTCCCTTCCGTCCCGGTCCCATAATTTATGTCCTTTGGCTTTGGTGAAGACAGCAGGAAAACTGCGACAGTAACTGCGCACTTCAGATTCCAATGTTTCAAAAACGTGCAAAGCAGAGCGATCCTTTTTGATTTGCATAAAAGGTGAAAACCTCCTAATTGGTTTTTAATCCCGTTTTTATAAATGGTCCGATTATAAACAACATTTCGCTTTCATGATCATCAGGGAATTGGTCTGTCTCAAAACACGTAGTTACGTTGCAATAGGTATCAAAATCACGGGCTAATTTCCGGAATAAAGCTTGCGACGCCTTATTAGAAGGGGAAATAGTTGTCTCTAGAAAACGAATATTCTGGCAAGTCCGGCGCTTAAAAAGCTCGTGCAACATTTGGGTGGCCAAGCCTTGGCCTCGTTGTGACTCACTCACCGCGACTTGCCAGACAAAAAGTGTGTCTTGCTTCTGTGGATGGAGGTAGGCTGATACAAATCCAACAACGGTATTGTTCAGTTCAGCTACGACACAGGTATCCTTGAAGTTGCGGCACATCATAAGGTACGTATAAGCTGCATTAACATCAAGGGTACCTGGTGAAACGTGTTGCCAAAAAACTCTTAAGAAGTAAACTTGTCGGCAACGGAACTGGCACCATAAGATTCTGGCTTAATTTTGGCCACATAGCCAACGGAGGTCACCCAGCCAACAACCTCTTGAATCAGTTGCCGGGTTTCTCCTTGCTTGCCAATATCAATATGCACCTCGATCGGCCACTCGCTGAGCACAAAGAACAATCCACACGCTTTGAGGGAATCGATCAGCTTTAAGCTCAGTTCCGTTTCCAGATAAATACGGTGCCGAAGATCGGTCATTTTTCTCATACTTCGTTTCTGATAATAAAACCGGGCTCCCTTGCCTAAACGGTGGATGATCAATGCGGTGACAAACAGAGTGGATAATGAACCTGTGTGGGAATCGGTGCCGATGACAACCTTGTACTTTGCTTGTGGATCTTCATTTATAAAAGCAGTGATGTTTCTCACCATTTCTTCTAAAGACAAAGTACCTAATGTGGGGCTGATAAAAGACAACTCTCCAGCGCTCCCTTCAATTGGTTAATCTAGTTTATGGTGATTTTGTCTAGGATGATATGGTTAAGAAATCGTTACTTTAAGTTTACCATGTTCATGTGAAATATTTGTAAAAGTTGTGTAAACAATAAAATCAATTAATGGCAGAAGTGTATAAAAGTGAAAATCGGTGTGCTCTCCGATACCCATGTGCCCAAGCGGGCCAAAGCATTGCCCGCCGCCTTGCTGGAGGGGTTAATTTAAGCGAAGCACATTTCCTTTGCGGACCGTTCTTAGACAAACAAGAACAATATGATTTCCAGTCTTTCCGTCTTAAGGGATGGCCAACCCTGGCAAAGCATATTATAATATGACGGGCGAGTATTTGATGCGGGTAATGGCAGGAAGCTCTGCCATTGCCTTTTTCCTTGTAAAAATAATAATACTTCATAATGTAAGGAGTCGGTTTGAATGGAACAAACAGCGTTATCTTTGGTGCCGCCCATACTTGCCTTGGCGATGGTGATTTTAACACGCCGGGTGCTGCTCTCTCTGGGTGTGGGGATTGTCGTTGGAGCACTGATGATTAATGACTACGCCATTCTAGCTAGTATAAGCCAAGTTGCCCAGATCGTCCTAAATATCTTTTATGTGGACGGTGCATTAAATGACTGGGAACTTTATATTATTTTCTTTTTGTTTTTGTTAGGGATGATAGCTGCTCTGGTCTCCTTGTCTGGAGGAAACAAAGCCTTTGGGGAATGGGCGATGGCGCGGGTGAAAACCAGGGTCGGCGCCCAGTTAACAACGGTTGTACTGGGAATTATCATTTTTATCGATGACTATTTTAACAGCCTGGCCGTTGGACAGGTGAGCCGTCCCTTAACGGACCGTCACCGCGTGTCACGGGCTAAATTGGCTTATCTGATTGATTCTACTGCTGCACCTGTCTGTATTTTGTCCCCGGTCTCGAGCTGGGGCGCCTATATCATTACCATTATTGGCGGCATTCTGGCTGCCCACAGCGTTGTGCAGTATGAAGCTTTGCAGGCATTTTTGATAATGATCCCCATGAATTTCTATGCCATATTTGCCATCTTGCTGATTTGTGCTGTGGCTTTGTTCTCCCTTGATATTGGAGCCATGAAGCAGCATGAGATGAGGGCCATAGAAAAAGGTGAATTGATAGATCCGAGCAAGGGCGATGTCCCAGGCGATCAGAGCGATCTACCGGTCAGTGAGAAAGGAAGAGTCAGAGACCTCATTTGGCCGATTGGCGCTCTCGTGGGCGGCACGGTCTTTGTTATGATTTACACAGGCATTCGGGAATCTGAAGGGCCTGTCAGCGTTCTTTCAATTTTTGAAAATACAGATGTGGCCCTTGCTTTATTGTCCGGGGGACTAATTGGGCTTATCGTGGCTTTGGGTTTAACTGTGACCAAACAGATGACTCTTAGTCTCATTGGATCAGGTTTGTGGGCTGGAATCAAATCGATGTTGCCGGCCGTGTATATCTTAATTTTTGCTTGGACCATGATTGAAATTATCGGGGAGTTGGGAACCGGAACGTATTTGGCCGGACTGGTTGATGCCCATCTGAACATAAGTCTCTTGCCAGCTCTGTTATTCATCATTGCGGGCATCATGGCCTTTTCAACGGGCACCTCGTGGGGAACGTTTGGGATTATGCTGCCCATTGCCGGGGAGATTGCAGCTTTAACAGATGTGTCCATGTTACTGCCTTCGCTGGCAGCCGTATTGGCCGGTTCCGTTTTTGGTGACCACTGTTCTCCCATTTCGGATACCACTATTTTGTCCTCAACGGGCGCAGGGTGCCATCACATTGATCACGTCCTTACCCAGCTGCCGTATGCCCTTATGGTTGCCGGCATTACAGTGGTGGGTTATGTGGTACTCGGCTTTACGGGCAGCCCATTATTCGGATTGTTGTCTGCTTTGGCCGCTTTTGGGGTTGCGTTGCTTATCCTCAAGCAAGCAGCAAGACCTGTTGTGCGTGCATAGATTAAGAAATATAATATTTGTTATGTAGACTATAAGCTATATAAGCTGACAGACAGCGGACTAACCGGTATAATTTGGATAGAAGATAAGCCTAGAAAGGTTGTTTGGCTTTGTCCGGTGATGTCACATCCAGTTTATGGTTGCGCTATAAAGGTATTGCCATGGTGATTGTCGCTGCCAGTTTGTGGGGGCTGTCTGGAACAGTCGCCCAGTTTCTTTTTCAACAGGAAGGTCTTGATGTCAACTGGCTGGTTACGGTCCGTTTACTCGTCTCCGGTGTGCTGTTACTCCTGTTCGCTGCTTGGCGCGGTGCAGGGGCAAGCATCTGGTCTGTGTGGTGCGATCGGACAACGAGGGTGCGGCTGATACTCTTCGGTGTAGCGGGCATGTTGGGGGTCCAATACACCTATTTTGCTGCCATTGAAGCTGGAAATGCTGCGATGGCCACGTTGCTGCAATACTTAGGACCCCTATTCGTCTTTGTTTATGTCGCCCTGCGTTTATTTAAGCTTCCTTCGCGGACTGAATGTATGGCGCTCATCCTGGCCCTTTTAGGCATTTTTTTACTGGTAACGAATGGTAAAGTGGGTCAGTTGACTGTACCTGGCAGTGCTGTCGCCTGGGGGTTGGCTTCTGCTATAGCCCTGGCTTTTTATACGTTATACCCCGCACAGCTGCTTGAGCGTTTTGGATCGGCTGTCACGGTTGGATGGGGCATGGTCATTGGCGGCGTTGGTATTGGCTTGGTAAATCCGGTGTGGCAGGTGTCTGTCGAGCATTGGTCATTGATCACGGTGGGTATGATCCTCTTCGTGATCTTTTTCGGAACATTATTGCCCTTCTTTCTGTATTTAGACAGTTTGCGATTTATCAAGCCTACAGAGACAAGCCTGGTGGCTTGTGCTGAGCCTCTGGCCGCTGCTATTTCATCCATTATTTGGCTGAAAGTCTCTT
Source organism: Caldalkalibacillus thermarum (assembly GCF_014644735.1). Classification (NCBI taxonomy): domain Bacteria; kingdom Bacillati; phylum Bacillota; class Bacilli; order Caryophanales; family Bacillaceae; genus Caldalkalibacillus; species Caldalkalibacillus thermarum. Next base: position 112,780 of record NZ_BMKZ01000003.1, read on the forward strand.
TTGGCCCGCTGCAAGCAGTGGGCGGCTTGTTCATCATGGTCACAGTGTTCCTCCTTTCGGCCAGAACGGATGGGGAGGTGCAAACAGATGGGCTCAATGCCTGACACACCTCATCCGGGTTTGGGGAGTACAGGTTTAGCTCCCAGGCAACTGGAGCTGTTCTGAGCATGTAGGAAAATTTAAGTGTTTATTTACAAATCCGCTAAAAGATCCCTTCTCCTGGCACTTAAAAAAGTGTTATCATGTGGAATAGCATATCCTAAAAGGGAGGTTAAACATGGTTAAGGTACTGTTCGTCTGTTTGGGAAATATTTGTCGTTCTCCCATGGCTGAAGCTGTTTTTCGCCATAAAGTTAAAGAGGCAGGATTGGAAGACAAAATTTCCGTAGATTCGGCCGGAACCGGCCATTGGCATATTGGCGAGCCGCCCCATGAAGGCACTCGCCGAATTTTGAGTAAGAACGGGATTAACTACTCTGGGATTAAAGCCCGGCAAATCAGTGCGGATGATCTGGAAGCGTTTGATTACATCGTCGCGATGGATGAAGAAAATGTCCGCCATTTGAAGCAGTTGGCGCTTAAAGAGCACCATCCTAAAATCGTCCGTTTACTGGAATTTCTCCCCGACAGTGACACCCTGAATGTCCCGGATCCTTATTTTACAGGAAACTTTGAATATGTGTATCAGCTGATTAATGAGAGTTGTGATCATTTGCTGCGCTATATCCGCCAGCGTGAGCAGTTATGATACATACCGTAAAAGCTATTTTGCATGAAATGGGAGACTCATCGTCCCTGATTGAGGTGCAGCCAGTACATGGCGGAGATATCAGTCAGGCATTTGAAGTGCGAACAGAGCAGGACCACTATTTTGTAAAAATAAATAGGAATGCTGCTCCTGACATTTTCCAAAAAGAAGCTGACGGACTGCAACAATTACGCCAGGCAGGTGCGCTGTCTGTTCCCCAGGTGTACCATGTCAGCCCTGCTGGTGCTGATCATGGGTATATCGTGATGGAATGGGTTCCCAGAGAACCGGCCAGTGACAGTGAAGCAAGGCTGGGCCGGGGGCTTGCCCAATTGCATCAGTATACCCATACCCGCTACGGTTTAGCAGAAGATAATTATATTGGCAAATTGCCCCAGCCCAACGGATGGCAGACGAGCTGGCCCCGTTTCCTAAGAGAAAAGCGGCTGGGCTACCAGGCCAAATTAGCGGAAGAAAAGGGGAGGCTCCCCGCACCGAGAAAAGCAAGGCTGGAAAAGCTCCTGGACAGACTTGAGCAATGGGTTCCTGATCATCAGCAGCCTGTTATGCTGCATGGTGATCTGTGGAGTGGCAACTGGCTGGCCGGCCCCAATGGAGAGCCCTACCTGATCGATCCTGCTGTCTTTTATGGGGATCGGGAATTTGAACTTGCCTTTACAGAGCTTTTTGGCGGCTTTTCACCGCGTTTTTATGCTGCCTATCGGGATGTGCAGCCCCTGTCAGATTATTATGAGGATGTTCGCCCTCTTTATCAGTTGTATTACTTGCTTGTGCACTTGAATTTGTTCGGTGAATCCTATGGTCCGGCTGTGGACCGTATTTTAAGGCACTATGTAGGTTAGGGGAGGATAGTGAGATGAAATATGTGCTGATTACGGGCGCATCAAGAGGATTGGGAGAAGCTCTGGTCCGACAATTGCTGCAGGAAGGGTACCATCTGTTTTGCATCTCCCGCCGTAAAAACGAAAACCTGCTTCATGAAGCCCAACAAAAAAATGTACCCCTTGAATATGTTGAGCATGATTTGCGAGACGTAGCTGGATTAGAGCAAGTGATGCGGCATATCTTTGACCAGATCGATTTGACCAAGGCTGAAACGATCGCTTTGATTAACAATGCGGGGGTTGTAGAACCGGTTAAGCCCATTGAAAAATGTACAACAGAAGAGCTTACAGCCAACATCCATGTCAATTTGCTGGCTCCTATGGTGTTAACTTCTCTGTTTGTCAAACTAGCAGCACAGTTTAATGGGGATAAGCGCATGATGAATATTTCTTCCGGCGCAGGGAAACGGGCTGTCCACGGCTGGAGTGCCTATTGCACTTCAAAGGCAGGATTGGACATGTTTACACGTTGTGTAGGTCTTGAACAGGAAGGACAGGACCATCCCGTTAAAGTATTGTCCGTTGCACCTGGCATTGTTGACACAGACATGCAAACGCACATTCGCTCAGCTCGACGTGAGGATTTTCCTGATGTGGAAAGGTTTATGGAGTACAAAGTCCAAGGACAGCTTCTTCCTCCCGCTTTTGTTGCCGAAAAGCTGATCCGCCTGTTCTTTGAAGAAAGCTGGCCTACAGGAGGTGTGGTGGATATCCGTGATTACCTCTAGGCCTGGCCATTAGTCCCGTTCATTATGGCTCTTCATCATTTTTTGTGTATTGAACAATCGATGTAGATTTGGTATATTTAATGATGGCTTGAGACAATTCAATCATGTCATCATGTGACTGATTCGATCAGGCATGAGTGAAAGAATGTTGGAATGTACAGACTAGAATTGATTCCAACCTTTCTTTCGTCATGCCTTTTTCTTATTCATTCTTTTTCCAACCAAGCTTCTTAACTTTTTTAACTAAAGATTTTCATCTTCCAACAGGAGCCAAAATCATTGGCTTCATGTAAACCAAAATTTTTTTCATGAAAAGGAGAGGAATATGATGGCAGTGAAAAAATTTAAAGTGACGAGTGAAACAGGGATTCATGCCCGCCCAGCTACGGCTTTGGTTCAAACCGCAGGTAAATTCAGCTCGGAGATTAGCCTGGAGTATAACGGCAAATCAGTCAATCTGAAATCAATCATGGGTGTGATGTCTTTGGGAATTCCCCAAGGTGCCGAAATTACGATCACCGCACATGGGGACGATGAGGAAGAAGCGTTGAAATCCATTGCAGACACCATCAAGAACGAAGGGCTTGGTGAAACATGTCAGTAACGATTGAGGGCATCGGAGCATCAAACGGAATAGCGATTGCCAAAGCATTCCGTTTGGAAAGCCCAGAGCTTTTAGTTGAAAAGAAATCTGTCTCTGATCCAGATGCGGAAATCCTCCGCCTGACAGAAGCGATTGAAAGCGCAAAACGTGAATTGCAAAAGATAAAGGCACATACGGAGCAACAGATGGGGAAGGACAAGGCAGCTATCTTTGACGCTCACCTGCTGGTGCTTAATGATCCTGAATTAATAAACCCAATAAAAGAAAAGATTAAACATGAGCGGGTCAATGCTGAATACGCCTTGGAAGACGTCGCCCGGATGGTTGTGAACATGTTTGAGCAAATGGACAATGAATATATGCGGGAGCGCGCAGCCGACATCCGTGATGTCACCCAGCGGGTTCTGGCTCATTTACTGGGGGTTACTATTCCCAACCCTAGCCTGATCAGCGAAGAGGTGATCATTGTTGCCCATGACTTGACACCTTCGGACACCGCCCAGCTTAACCGCCGCTTCGTCAAAGGTTTTACCACGGATATAGGCGGGCGCACATCCCACTCGGCGATTATGGCCCGTTCATTAGAGATCCCAGCGGTCGTCGGCACCAAGATTGTAACTGAAAAAATTGAAAGCGGTACAACCATTATAGTAGATGGCAACGAAGGTAAGGTGGTTGTTAACCCAACACCTGAAGAACTTCACAGCTATGAACAAAAACGGCAAGATTATCTCAAGCAGAAAGCAACCTGGTCCAAACTGATTAACGATCCTACCCTTTCGGCAGACGGCCACCAAGTAGAGCTGGCTGCCAATATTGGCACCCCAGATGATCTTGCCTCCGTTCTGGACAATGGCGCAGAAGGCATCGGGCTGTACCGCACCGAATTTTTATACATGGGACGGGATCAGTTGCCCTCAGAAGAGGAACAATTTGAGGCTTATAAACAAGTTTTGGAAAAAATGAAGGACAAGCCGGTGGTTGTCCGCACTTTAGATATCGGCGGAGACAAGGAATTACCCTATCTTGATCTGCCTCAAGAATTGAACCCGTTTCTTGGTTTTAGAGCCATCCGTCTCTGCCTGGACCAACAGGACCTGTTCCGCACCCAATTACGGGCCTTGCTCAGGGCAAGCATCTACGGCAATTTAAAGATCATGTTTCCCATGATTGCTACCCTTGAGGAGTATAGACAAGCCAGAGCCATCTTAGAGGAAGAAAAACAAAAGCTGGTGGAAGCAGGTGTGCAGGTGGCTGACAGCATTGAAGTGGGGATCATGGTTGAAGTGCCCTCAACGGCTGTGTTAGCCGACCGCTTTGCCAAAGAAGTCGATTTCTTCAGTATTGGCACTAATGATTTGATTCAGTACACCCTGGCTGCAGACCGGATGAATGAACGGGTATCCTACTTGTATCAGCCCTTTCATCCGGCTTTATTGCGTCTGATTCGCAACGTGATTCAAGCCGCTCATCACGAAGGAAAGTGGGTCGGCATGTGCGGCGAGATGGCGGGTGATCCAGTGGCCATCCCCATTTTGTTGGGATTGGGTCTCGATGAGTTTAGCATGAGCGCCACTTCCATTTTACCTGCCAGACATCAAATCAAACATTTAAGTAAAGCTCAGGCGGAAAGCGTCGTTGAGGAGCTCCTCAATATGGATACGGCTGAAGAAGTTGTCAACTTTGTAAAGAAAAACTTTCCTATTTCCTAATCCCAAAGCATTCTGGAAAGGTGATGGGCAATGTTTAAAAAATGGTTCGCTAAAATGCGTAAACCCAGTGAAGAAACCTTAGTCGCCCCCTTAAGCGGCCAAGTGGTTCAGCTGGAGGAGGTGCCGGATCCCACATTTTCACAAAAAATGATGGGGGATGGGATTGCCATTCAACCGGTGGAAGGAAAAGTCGTTTCTCCCGTAGACGGTGAGATTGTGCAGGTCTTCCACACCAAACACGCAGTGGGCATACGTTCCGGTGCCGGGGCAGAAATATTGATTCATATTGGCCTAGAGACGGTTCAAATGCAGGGAGAAGGTTTTGAAGCTCATGTTAAGCAGGGTGACAAAGTCAAGGCGGGCGACCTGCTGATTGCCTTCGATCTTGACTTGGTTAAGGAAAAAGCGGCCAGCACGGTCACACCGATGGTAATTACCAATGGAGACCAGATTGAAAATCTGGACAAAATCCACCATAATGATGTTACAGCCGGACAACATGAGCTGATCAAGCTGAAAATGAAGGAGTAGCCCCTTCATACGCTGCCCATTACACGGCGGAGTTTAATCCGTGTAATGGGCAGCAGCTTATCATCATGTCCGGTGTCCGTTTTGAGGAAAGGTGGAGGACAAAAGATGTGGCCCAGATCAAAGCCGTTGAGGATTAAGAAGATACTTAACAATAATGCTGTTGTGGTCAAAGACGGCAGTGAAGAAAAAATCCTCATGGGTACGGGCATAGGCTTTCAAAAGCGGAAAAATGACATTGTTAACAGAAACAAGATTGAAAAAGTGTTTGTCATGAAAGGGGAGAACGAGAACGAAAAGTTCCAGCAATTGTTGCGCACCATTCCAGAAGAACGCATTGCGATTTGTGAAGATATTATTTCATATGCTGAAGAACAATTAGGTACCAAACTGAACAATCATATTCACATCGCCCTGACTGATCACTTGTCATTTGCCATAGACCGGATTGAAAACGGCATCAAAATTGAGAACCAGCTGCTGAACGAGATTAAAGTGCTTTACAAAAAAGAATTTGAAATTGGGATGTGGGCGATTAATTACATTAAAGAGAAGCTCAATATTGAAATGCCACCTGATGAAGCGGGTTATATCGCCCTTCATATCCATACGGCCAAAATTTCAGATAACAGTATGGAAAACACTTTAAGACTCACAACGATGATTAACGAATTAATCAGTATGGTTGAAAAAGAGTTTGGGATTGACCTTGATCAGGAGAGCCTCTCATACCAGCAGTTAATCACCCATCTTCGTTTTGCCCTGATGAGAGCAGAGAGCAATGAACCGTTTCACGCCATGGATCAAGACATGCTGCAGTTGATTAAAGACAAATACCACCAAGAGTTCCAATGTGCCCAAAAGATGGCTCAATATGTAAACAACCAATACGGCCTTATTTTTCCCGAGTCTGAAATCGGTTATATTACCCTGCATCTGCAGCGGATGCGCGGACAAGACAGGATGACCGTCAAATAAAGGGGATTGTCACCGGATATTTCCGGTCAAGACCTGAAATGTATAAGGGCAGGCCAGCATGAGACAAACTTTACCTTCCGCACATACAATACGATGGGTTGCCAAATGACTGCAGAAGCGGAAGGGGAAGATAGGCATGGCCAAAAAGAAATTAGGTCCACGGTAGATGATGTTGCCATGAATAGACCGTGGACCGATGAGTTAAGCTAATTTTAGCATGAGGAAAGGAAAGGGGAATCCCGTAGCTGGCCAATAAGAATAACCCTAACGGGCGATAACTTCGCTAGGTGCCAAACGTTTTTTTGCGGTTCAGTTTGGTTTCCAGCCGAACCATCAGTTTGGTTTTTGACAGTGAGTAAAGCGTTAAGGCGCTCCAGATAAACATAAAGCTGATCAAATCAATTGTTGTGAACGGTTCATTGAAAACAAAAATGCCCAGACATAGTGTAATGGATGGGGCGATGTATTGGAAAAAACCAAGCATGGTTAAAGGAATTCTTCTTGCTCCTTGGGCAAAGCACAACAAGGGAAGCGCTGTGGCCATACCAGCCCCTGCCAAAAGCAGAGAAGTGCCAACAGAGCTGGTACCAAAAGAGCTGCTTCCAGTGTTGTGTAGCCACGCGACATATAATAAGGCTAACGGCAAGGTTAACAATGTCTCAAAGGCCAGGCCAAGCATGGCATTCAGACTGGCTATTTTTTTGGCCAAACCGTACAACGCAAAACTTAAGGCCAAGGATAACGCGATCCACGGAATGGCACCGTAATGAACAGTGATCAGCAACACGCCAATTGTGGCCAAGACAAATGACCACGTTTGCCAGTAAGTTAACCGTTCCTTGAGCACAACAATTCCGAGCAGAACACTAAGCAAGGGATTGATATAATACCCCAGACTGGTTTCGATCACCCGGTCATTGTTAACGGCCCAAATATAAACGAACCAGTTGGCACTGATCACAAGGGCAGATGAGATTAAGGCAAGAGACTGTTTCCGGTTTCGCCAGATAGAGAGACATTCCTGCTTTAGTTCCGACCACTTGGAGGTTACAGCCAGAATCAGGATGACAAATACGAAGGACCATATAATCCGGTGAGCCAAAATTTCAAGCGCCGGAATGTTTTCTAACAGTTTCCAGTATAAAGGCAGAACACCCCAAACCACATAAGCAGCTACCGCATACCATGTTCCCATGATGACTTGTTTTTGATTGTTCATGCCGTTTACCTCGATTCACGAAAAAATTTAAACATCTTCATTATAAAAGGTTGCTGAAGAAAATAACAATTATTTTTGCATTCAAACTAACTAAGCGGCAGGTTGTACAAAAAAATTAATTTGTTGGTCCATCATCATTTATATTTTTCTCTTATATTTAGTGGGGAGAGCATGATGAAAAAGTGGCTGTGTTTGCTTAGTGTATACATGTTGGTTTTATATTTTTCCTATCATTATCGGCAACCGATACTGGATTGGATTAATCAGGGGGATCTGTCTCAGTTCCCCTTGATGCTTTTTGTTGCTGTGTTTTTGGCTGTTTTTCCCGTAATTCCGTTTACTTTGTTTGCCGGGGTGATGGGCGCCAAATACGGTGTTATCTTGGGAACGCTGATTAACTGGTTTGGGGCTGTCTCATCAGCCGCTATTTTCTTTTTCCTTGCCCGGTCCGCCTTAAGCAGCTACTTTGACAAAACAATTCAGCGATTTAAGAAGCTGGACAAGTTAACAGACATGATTGAAAAGAACGCCTTTGTGGCGGTGCTCTTTGTCCGTTTGGTCCCTGTCGTGCCGACACCAGTGGTTAACATTTATGCGGGGATCAGCAACATGTCTTTTCTGAGCTATTTTTTGGCGACAGCCATCGGCCAGATTCCAGGCATGTTTGTCTATGCCTTGTGCGGCAAGCAAATGTTTTCCTCACCTTCAGTTTTGATGTGGACACTGGGTGGATATTTGCTGTTTATGCTGGCCGTATTTGGGCTTTACAGCTTGTGGTATCGCGGTAGACTGAAGGTGGCGGTAGATTAGGGACCGAGTACAGTAACCAGACTAAGCAGCTTTGTTGAACGTAGGACCGAAGGCCATTCGGTCCTTTTTGTCTGTACACAACACGTTGAATATGGTAGAATGGAATCAATGGTTCATATAATAGAACTAAGTTTTATATAATGAAACTAAGGAGGGTGCCCATGATAAAAGTTATCAAACTTGATCATGTGCAGATTTGTATACCGGTTGGAGCGGAGGACAGAGCGCGGGCATTTTATACGGATATCTTGGGGTTCAAAGAAATCCCGAAACCCCAGTCATTACTCCCCAACGGGGGGTTGTGGTACAAAGTTGGGGATATTGAGCTGCATATTGGAGTGGAACCTTTTCAAAAAGAGCATTCCAAGCGGCATCCTGCCTTTGAAGTGGCCAATTTGGCAGAAGTTCGCCGTTATTTTGAAAAGCAAGGCGTGAAGACAAGAGATGAAACACCTATTCCCAATGTAGAACGGTTCTCCTGCTTTGACCCCTTTGGCAATCGTATAGAATTTCTTGAACGGAAACCTGGCCGGGTTGAAGAAGGGAAAAGAGATGTACAAAACCAGTTCGGGCGTAGTGCGGAAGCTTATGTCACCAGTGATATTCATGCCAAGGGAAGAGATTTGGCCAAATTAGTAGAGATTGCGGCAGTTACACCGCAGGATGTGGTTCTGGACGTAGGAACAGGGGGCGGTCATGTGGCCAATGCTCTTGCTCCCTTAGCCGCTAAAGTGATAGCAATGGATCTTACCCCTAAAATGCTGGAAGCCGCCCAACGTTTTATTAGTGCAAACGGGTATCAAAACGTCGATTATGTGCAAGGGGATGCTGAACAGATGCCGTTTGGCCCGGAAACTTTTGATGTGGTTGCCTGCCGCATTGCCGCCCATCATTTTCCCAACGTTCAAAAGTTTATAAACGAAGTTTTTCGTGTGCTAAGGCCAAGCGGACGCTTTTTGCTGGTGGATAATGTGGCAGCGGAAGACGATGAAATTGATCAGTTTTATAATGAAATCGAAAAACGCCGGGACTACAGCCATGTCCGGGCTTGGAAAAAGTCAGAATGGGTGCGCATGTTGGAGGAGAACGGTCTTGTCATTGAAGAATGTTACCGTTTTGCTAAAACGTTTGCGTTCGAAGAGTGGTGCAGCCGCATGAATTTGCCGGAGGAAGACAAAAGGGAATTGGCCGCTTTTATCGTGAGGACGCCAGCACCTGTCCGCCAGAAACTGAAGGTTACAGCCGAAGGAGACCGGGTCACCTCTTTTGAAGGGGAGGCCGTGCTCATCAAGGCAGTTAAGCTGTCATGAGCTATAACAGGAGATATGTTAACGCAGATTATACCAAGGATTTTCTAATGAATACCCCTTCTAAAATTGTCCTCGATGTGTTAAACTGGATACAAACATATGTTTGTATTGGAGGATCATGAATGACTCCTGTTTGTGAACCCCTTACTGCCAAGCAGGTGTTGAACCGGGTGAAGGCCCCTGCGATGCCGTTTGACTGGTCACTTAACCCGTACCGCGGGTGTCAGCATGGCTGCAGCTTTTGCTACGCGCGGGCCACCCACCGTTTTTTGGACTTGGAATGTGATGATACCTTTCAACACTACATTTTATATAAACAGAATGCAGTGGAAGCATTGACGGAGCAATTGAAACGCATGGCCGGTTTCAGCCGTACTTTGAAACATATCGGCACAGTGGCCATCGGGACAGCGACTGACCCTTACCAGCCTTTAGAAGGCAAGCTGCAACTGACCCGCAAGTGTCTGGAAGTTTTAGCCCGTTATCAGGTACCCGTCAGCATTACGACCCGTTCACCCCTTATTTTACGTGACATTGATGTACTTAAAACATTACCTGTGGTGTCCATCAATTTCAGTGTGAATACGATGCAGAAACATATTTGGCGCATGCTGGAGCCTGCTTCACCCCATCCCCGGCAGCGTTTGGCCGCTGTACGCCGGTTAAGCCAAGAAGGATTGCCAGCCGGTATTTTCTTAGCCCCGATTGTTCCCTATTTAACGGATCGTCCACGGGATTTGCGGGAGGTCATTGCCTCTGCAGCGGAGCATGGGGCACGATTTGTCATGCCTTCTTATCTCAGGCTTAGCACTCCCGAGGTTAAAACGTGGTTCTTGCAGGTTCTCAAACAGCGGGAGCCCTCCCTTGTTCAACGCTATGAAGCACTATACCGTTACGGGCGTCTTCCAGACCGCTACCGGGAGCGTATCGACCGACATATTAATCAGTTGCTTGAACACTACGGTTTTTCGCGGGAACGTGCATCAGAAGACACTAGCCGGGAAGTGCTGGACCAAGAACCGCAACAGTTATCTTTCTCTTTTTAAGTGGATCGCAACCGCCTTAACATTAAGAGCGAAGGGCGGTTTTTTTCTGTATAACGGTAAATCGATGCTTTTAAATGTTAAAAGAAGGAAGACTAGATGGTATAATTTAAAGAACAATATGATGTGGGGATTGTCAGGGGGGAGTTTTAGATGGGTTGAGCCATTTTGTTAGCAATTGCTTATGCACCGATAATTTATAAAATTCACAGAAGATTGGACGCTTTAGAACAGCAAATAGCAGAATTAAAGGAAAAAGACCATAATCTTCCGTCATAAACATGACAAGGAGATGTGAAAAATGTCCTTAGTGATTGTAAAAGGTGATTTGCTCCAGTCTGACTGTAATGTGATTGCCCACCAGGCCAATTGTTTTTCTTCCATGGAGGCGGGCATTGCTAAACAGATTAAAAACTTGTATCCCCAAGCCTATGAAGCTGACCGTGATTTTCCATATCCCCCGGAGCAACGCTTGGGAAAAATCTCGGTCGCTAAAGTAGCTGAAGACCGTTATGTGGTCAATTTGTATGGACAGTTCCGCTATGACGGGCCTGGTCCTAAAACCGATTATGCCGCACTTGAGTCAGCACTGACCGAGATGTTCCGTTATGCGTATGAAGGTCTAAACAACCCTAAATTTGGTGTGCCCTATAAAATTGGTTGCGGCCTGGCCGGTGGGGACTGGGCAAAAGTCTCTGAGATCTTGGACCGGGTCTCAGATCAGTTTAATCAAACCATTTATGCTTACAAATTAGAGTAGGTGATAACCATGGATATCCTGTCTCAAATTGCGGAAGAAAAAATCCGCGAGGCGATGAAAAAAGGGGAGTTTGACAACCTGCCTGGGCAAGGCAAACCGTTAAACCTGGAAGACTTGTCCCGGGTTCCAGAGGATCTCAGGGCAGGTTATAAGCTGTTGAAAAATGCGGGTGTCCTGCCTGAAGAACTGCAGATGCAAAAGGAGATCATTAATCTGCAAAGCTTGATTGAATGCTGCTATGATAATGAACAAAAAGCGAAGTTAAAAAAAGAACTGAATGAAAAGATGCTGCGATTTAACCTGCTCATGGAAAAAAGAAATAAAACCGGCTCAACTGCTTTAGGGACCTATCAAAGCAAGATCACAAACCGGTTTAAATAGCAGTGGGGAGACGGCAGCTCCAATAGGGCTATTTCCATAACAATTATTATGTAAACTAAAGTGAAGCGCCGAGGCTAAAACAAATAGGGGAAAATGAAGCTGCAGATAAAAAAGAGAAGTGACGCCACGAAAAACGGATTGACAGTGACCGTGTATTTTTGCTGCTGTTCTTGATATACGCCCCGTGTTTGATGTTCCGTTTCCAATTCGGCTCTCTTGGTAAAAAAGTCTCCGCTGACAGCATAAAAGGCGGCCACACCGATGGCAACTCCGCCCACAAAAAACATGGTGTGTGACCAGGGGAGACCAATCTGACGGGAAAAAAGCAAGGTGATGAAGGATAAGAGCAGGAGATGAAGAACTGTCAAAGCAACATATTTTTTCACCACCGAATCACCTCATCAATAAGATATCATGCTCAACGTTGCCGTTTCAACCATTGAATTGAAGAGGGAAAGGAGCACATGCTGAATGGAGTACCTTCTGTTCGAAGGAACACCTGACAGGAAAGATGTTCTAGATGGCATTTTAGAACTCCATGATCTCATTTTTAATACAGAGCTGCCGCTTGACGAATTGAAACAGAAAAAGGGTGTGCTTGTTTTGGCTGCTATGGAACATCACGCAGTGGTTGGTTACAAAATCGGCTATGAGCGTAAGCCAAAGCATTACTACAGTTGGCTGGGAGGCGTTGATCCTCTTGGAGAAAAAACTGGTCCAGCAGTAGCAAAAACATGGTCTTTGCCGCCATGTTTTTCCTTTGGTCTAAAGAGAAGGTTCCAACAAAAGGCTAAGCATATTTTTCAGAACTCAAACGTTCCAAAGGAGCACAGAAAAACGTTGCTTTGTCCTGTTTCGGATGGTAATAGACGATGAGCAGGGTAGGCTGCAGCCTTACTTCTCCCGCATCCAAATAATGAGCAAGGTCAAAATCCAGGATCTCCATCATCGTATGCTTGTGCAGCTCCTGTTCAGACAGCCCCAGCCGGGCAAAGGCATCTGAAACTTTTTCCGGATTGGCTGCCAGCAGTTTAACATATGTTTTTCGCGAGGGTTTATCCAGGGATGGTTCCCACCATGTGGTCCGTGGTTTGTGTTTGTGATGCAGCAAATAGTCGTACTTCATCAACCCTTCAACGACCTGCAGGCGGCGGGTACGGCGCTGGGTGAGAAATTCATACAGACGGCGGTATAAATCTTCCAATTGATGCCCGATCTTTGCCCAGCCCTGTGCATCCCAATAATCTCCGAATTCTTGGAAAAAATCAAAGGGAGTCTCAAACTCATATTTTGTCAGATATTTGATCGTATGATCCATCCGGTGAGCGTTCCAATATTTTTCTAGGACGTCTTCCACACGTTTTAGACGGACGACATCGTCAAAAGAGAGGACATTGTTGTATAAAATCTCGTACGGAGCGTGATCCATGTATACATAGCCATGCTCCTCGGCCCGTTCGCGCAACCCTGTACCCCTCAACATTTTAAGAAAACCCAGCTGCAGCTCCTCCGGCTCCAGGGCAAATACATCATTAAAGGTTTTGCGGAAGGAGTTGTAATCCTCTTCTGGCAGACCAGCAATCAGGTCAAGATGTTGGGTGATTTTACCTCCCTCCCGGATCATGCGCACATTACGGGCCAGTTTGTTAAAATTCTGCTTGCGGCGAACCAACTCATTGGTCAAATCATTGGTGGACTGAACCCCGATCTCGAAACGGAATATTCCTTCCGGAGCATGATCGTTTAAAAACTGAATCACTTCAGGCCGCATGATATCAGCTGTAATCTCAAACTGGAAGACGCATCCCCGATGATTCTCGATTAAGAATTGAAACATCTCCATGGCATAATCCCGTTTAATATTAAACGTCCGGTCCACAAATTTAATTAATTTAGCACCGTGATCGATCAAAAACAGAATGTCCTTTTTCATACGATCTAGATCAAAATAGCGCACACCCACTTCGATTGAGGACAGACAAAATTGGCAGCTGAACGGACAACCCCTGCTTGTCTCGACGTAAGTAATGCGTTTAGACAGGTGAGGCAAATCTTCTTTGAACCGGAAGGGGGAAGGAATTGTATTGAGATCCAGCTTGGGCCGCGGCGGATTAAGGACCGGACGGCCCTGCTTGTCCCGATAAGCCAGACCAAACACCATATGATACTTTTGACTGCCTTTGATTTCCTGCAGCAAATGCTTAAAGGTTTCTTCACCTTCCCCGACGACAATGAAGTCCACTTCAGGAATACGTTCCAGCCAATAGGCCACATCATAAGACACCTCTGGCCCACCCAAAACAATTTTAAGCTCTGGTTTCACTTTCTTTAACGTCTTGATAACAGGGATGGTTTGCTCGATGTTCCAAATGTAACAACTAAATCCCAGCACATCGGGATCATGGGCGTACAAATCGGTGACTATGTTCATGGCTGGATCTTTAATGGTATATTCCTTTATCTCCACCGGAAACTCTGGCTCAGCAAAACTTTTCAAGTAACGCAAAGCCAGACAGGTGTGGATATATTTTGCATTTAATGTACTGACGATAACTTTCATGGCAATCCCTCTATTCCGTCCTAGAAATATGCACCGCCTTCATTTAGTATAAGCTCAATGACACGAAGGCGCAAATAGAGGGGGTGCGGTTAGTTGTACTCTAAGATTGGAGCTGATTGATTTTTCTTTTCATTTCCTCTAATGTTAAGCCGTGGAATGTGGGAAATCCTTCTTCCAACAAAGCGATGGTCCTGCCTTGAGGGTCCAGCGGGTAAACGCCCTGCCACACACCAATCACATAATAATGACGTGTGGTGTTATATTGTTTCAAAAACAACACATAGTCCACTGAATCAGCCAGTGGGCCAGGATACACTAAGTTAATCGGATCCTCAGGGGGAGGAAGAGGCTCAACACCCGGACGAACAATCTCCACAATGTGGGAACTTTGACCGTGTATCACCTGTTTAACATCAAAATTCTGATAGAAGATCACCAATTGGCCCTCGTTTACTTTTTGATCAGTAGAATCTTGTTTCGGCTCTCCAGTGGGTGTGCCATAAACAATGAGATCAGCTTGACGTACCAATGCCTGTGCATCGGGCACTTTAGCCGTCAATTTGTCCAAATCGACATTGGCCGGCTGTTGAGCAGCTACCGCCCCGATCACAAGATTGGTGAGGAGCCATACAATGGTAAGCAGGCAAGCAACATAACGACTCATCATTCACTATCCACCTCGATTAATCATCAGTGTCTGTTAGTCTTACATATCGTTTCAATTTCATCGTCTTCTTATTCCTTTTCAAATTAATATGGTAAAGTAGATATAGAATGACATGTGTAGAGGATGAAACGAATTGAGTCATGTAGATCGAATTGACGAACTCTTTACATTAAAAACAATTGCCGAAACGTTAAACCAATGTGTTGATTTGGATGAGATGATGCCAAGCGTTCTCGAAAAGTTGTTGCATCTCACTGGGCTGAAGACAGGGTGGATTTTTCTGGTCAAAGAACGTCCTCATTATTCATGTGTTGCAGATCACGGCCTTCCTCCAGCTTTGGAATGGGAAAACAAAAAGCCGATGCGTCACATGTCTTGTTGGTGTCTGGACAAATTTTGGTCCGGTCAATTGCAGCAAGCTGTCAATATTATGGAATGTAAACGGTTGGAAGATGCTGTGACCTATCAGTGGGGAGATACCCACAACTTGACTCATCACGCGACGGTTCCCTTGATAGCGAGCGGCAAACGTTTTGGCCTGCTCAATGTTGGTTCTCCGGGCAAAGAGCACTTTACAGAAAAAGAACTCACGTTATTACAATCAGTAGCGTTTCAAATCGGCACGGCTGTAGAGCGAATTATTTTGTTTGAAGCCCAGAAACAACGGGCTGAATATTTTGCACGACTTGATGAGCTGACCCGGGTCATCTGGAAAATTAACAATAAGAGGGTATTGCCTGAAAAGGTGGTGCATCATATTGCCCACTATTTTCAGTGGCCTGTGATCGCTTTATTCCTCATCAAAAACAGGCAGCTATCCTTGAAAAGTCTTTATTATAAGCAAGAAGCAGGAGTTAGAACCAAAATCAGTCATACGCTTTCTCTGGCCAATGCCCACATCATTAAATCAGCTTTAAAGCAACAAAATGTTACCCTTGGACAGGAAAAGCTTTCTTTTCTGCCAGGTGTACGCGATAAAAATACGTGGCATACCGCTGGTGTTCCTTTGATACTGTCGGATAAACCAATCGGTTTGCTGTATTTAGCCAAAACATTGGCTAACCCGTTTTCCGAAGCGGAAAGAGACGTCCTGAAAGCGTTGGGAGATCACCTTTCCTTGCTAATCGAAACGATCCGAATGCCTGCATACCGATCCCCATGTGGTAAGTGAGTCACTGGAAGAAATCCAATCATTGTCCAAGGAAGCCTTGGCTGATATGCGGTCTCTCATTTGGCAATTGAGACCTGTTAACGTGGAAGCGGGTATTATGACTTCCCTTAGTGAGTGTCAGCATACCGTTAAAAAATGATGAAACATCTGTTTAAATAATCACCTTAGTATGTTAATAATTTGGGGGAAAGATTTGAATTATCTTTCTTTATTTAAAGAGGTTGCAAAAAAGAAAAAGTCCTGGTATATTATCTCCTGCGTTGATTTTGATAGATTATTTTGTGGCCCGTTGGTGAAGTGGCTTAACACACCGGCCTTTCACGCCGGCATTCAGGGGTTCGAATCCCCTACGGGTCACCACGGAGGGTTAGCTCAGCTGGGAGAGCACTTGCCTTACAAGCAAGGGGTCGGCGGTTCGATCCCGTCACCCTCCACCATTACATTTTGATGCGGAGCTGTGGTGTAGAGGCCTAACATGCCTGCCTGTCACGCAGGAGATCGCGGGTTCGAATCCCGTCAGCTCCGCCATTTAAAACTTTTATTCTAACATCTCTAAGGTAATGGGCTGTAGCCAAGCGGTAAGGCAACGGGTTTTGGCCCCGTGATGCGCTGGTTCGAATCCAGCCAGCCCAGCCAATTGAGCGGGTGTAGTTTAGTGGTAGAACTCCAGCCTTCCAAGCTGGTAGCGTGGGTTCGATTCCCATCACCCGCTCCATTTTTATAAAGGGGGCCTATAGCTCAGTTGGTTAGAGCGCACGCCTGATAAGCGCGAGGTCGGTGGTTCAAGTCCACTTGGGCCCACCATAGTTATTTTCCATAAATTCCCTCTTGATTTCGGATTGGTTTTCGATTATTATCAAGAATTGCTGACACTGCCAATGCGAAAGCTAGTTTTATATAAACTCTTGTAACTCTTGTCTTAAAACCTCTTGACAATTATTTTTGCGACGTGATAGATTATATAGTGCTCAATCTGGAACCTTGAAAACTGAACAAAGCAGGAACGTGCGGCCTGTTTGGTTTCCCCCTCTTCTTAAAGGGAGAGGTGTTTTAAACTGGAGAGTTTGATCCTGGCTCAGGACGAACGCTGGCGGCACGCCTAATACATGCAAGTCGAGCGCGTGAAGCTTCCAGAAGCCTTCGGGCGGACGGGAGTGGATCGAGCGGCGGACGGGTGAGTAAC